>NZ_LVIA01000089.1:0-779 GCF_001596805.1 Halomonas sp. KX33721
CATGCTGTGTTCGGGGCTTTTCTTCGGCGCAACAAAAAACCCAGCCGTTTGGCTGGGTTTTTTGCGGTATAGGTGCCTGACGATGACCTACTCTCGCATGGGGAGACCCCACACTACCATCGGCGCTAAGCGGTTTCACTGCTGAGTTCGGCATGGGATCAGGTGGTTCACGCTCGCTATGGTCGTCAGGCGTAACGGGTAATGCATATCATGCTGAGTGCGTCGTTGACGCAGTAAGTGATCGTCTCTTGTCAGCAAGCACGTTGGCTTGCTGCTGCGTATCCGGTTTTCGTTACCACTGCGACCAGACCCCTTGGGTGTTATAGGGTCAAGCCTCACGGGCCATTAGTACACGTTAGCTCAACGCCTTGCAGCGCTTCCACACCGTGCCTATCAACCAGCTGGTCTCGCTGGGCCCTTTAGGAGACTCGAGGTCTCAGGGATGTCTCATCTTGAAGGGGGCTTCCCGCTTAGATGCTTTCAGCGGTTATCCCGTCCGACCATAGCTACCCGGCAATGCCACTGGCGTGACAACCGGAACACCAGAGGGTCGTCCACTCCGGTCCTCTCGTACTAGGAGCAGCTCTTCTCAAACATCCAACGCCCACGGCAGATAGGGACCGAACTGTCTCACGACGTTCTAAACCCAGCTCGCGTACCACTTTAAATGGCGAACAGCCATACCCTTGGGACCGACTTCAGCCCCAGGATGTGATGAGCCGACATCGAGGTGCCAAAACACCGCCGTCGATGTGAACTCTTGGGCGGTATCAGCCTGT
>NZ_LVIA01000091.1:0-973 GCF_001596805.1 Halomonas sp. KX33721
TGACGGGAAGCAATCTCAATGAGCGCTTTTGCTGGACCAGAGGGTTCACGTCGACCTTGCTCCCACTCCTGCAGGGTTCGCGCGGAAATATGCAGTACCTCAGCAAACTCGACCTGAGTCAGTCCGGTTTTGCCTCGAGCCTCTGCCACCTCGTTAGGCTCAACACGACTGACTCGTGCAGTTTTGCCCGCTTTCATTTCTTTAACAGACTGAAGCAACTTGTTGCCAAGCTCCTCAGCACTTAGTGTCTCGTCACTCATTTTCCAATACCTCACGAATCGACTTCAGGATATGAGCGGGTATATTGCCCCTGACGGCTTTCTTGTAGATCACCAATAACCAGATCTCACCATTTGCCAACTTGGTGAAGTAAATGACTCGCACCCCACCGCGCTTCCCTGAACCCGCTACCGACCAACGAACCTTTCTACATCCGCCGCTACCCGGAATGGGGTCACCAATTTCCGGACTTGCCGCAAGCCAGGCAAAGAAAGCGCTTCGCTCTTCCTCAGTCCAGATTTTTCTGGCATCTGCTTCAAATGTAGGGGTTTCGATGATGGTAAACATGACAGTCAATATACGTCATTGACGGAGTTTTGCAAGATACTGGTCACAAGGGTTAACGCCCGGCTTTGCGGCGTGCCGGAGCGCAGCGTAGGCGCGTCCGACAACAGCCGCTTGTTAACCCCGTAGCTCGAGGCCTTCTCGAATGACCTCGGGATGACGGGAAGCAATCTCAATGAGCGCTTTTGCTGGACCAGAGGGTTCACGTCGACCTTGCTCCCACTCCTGCAGGGTTCGCGCGGAAATATGCAGTACCTCAGCAAACTCGACCTGAGTCAGTCCGGTTTTGCCTCGAGCCTCTGCCACCTCGTTAGGCTCAACACGACTGACTCGTGCAGTTTTGCCCGCTTTCATTTCTTTAACAGACTGAAGCAACTTGTTGCCAAGCTCCTCAGCACTTAGTGTCTCG
>NZ_LVIA01000092.1:0-812 GCF_001596805.1 Halomonas sp. KX33721
CAAACCCTTGTTTCAATGCGCCCATGCCCTGAGCTTATTTCGGTATGTTTATCATAGTTGCTATTGGTCAATCCTTCGCGCTCACTCTTGTGCCACCAAGCTTCTAATTCACTCTGCATACCTGAATGGTTACCTTTGAGCGCTAGGATATAATCAGCTTTTTGTTTAATTATTTGTTTCGCTATTTCTTGCTGGCAGCCCATAGCATCAAGTGTAATGATGCTATTTTCAATATCTAGCATGGTGAGTAACTCAGGTATGGCTGTGATTTCATTTGTTTTGCTATCAACGGCTGTTTGCCCTAAAACTAACTGGTGTTGGCAGCTCCATGCACTGACGGTATGTAAAGCACTTTTTCTATCTTTGGTTGTAAATGAACGACGTGCAGTTTTTCCATCCATAGCAATAATATCAGCACCCGTGGTTTCAATAAGTGAAGATATCCAAGATTGAAATGCATGCTCTATTTCATCTGATTTTAACCGACAAATGACACGGGCTATGGTGTCGTGTCTTGGAATACCCGCGTTGAAAGCGCCATATCTTTTTAACCAATCAAGTTTTAGATGCCCAAAGTCTTCAATATCCTCCCATCCTTGTGCACCGGAGATTACTGCACTAATGGCTAAAAGGAGAATATCGATAAGCTCATGCTTTTTACAGCGTTCAATGCGAGGATCGGTAATTGAATTAAAGTGTTTCAGAAAAGTAGCGCTCATATTTTACGTGACCAAGGTGATTATTATGCCTTGATCTGATCACTACATATTCTATAAGTTCAATTTATAATGATCTTGCCGTGATCAACCCCC
>NZ_LVIA01000093.1:0-2587 GCF_001596805.1 Halomonas sp. KX33721
TCCCCGAAATCTATTTAGGTAGAGCCTCGGACGAATACTTACGGGGGTAGAGCACTGTTAAGGCTAGGGGGGTCATCCCGACTTACCAACCCTTTGCAAACTCCGAATACCGTAAAGTAATATCCGGGAGACACACGGCGGGTGCTAACGTCCGTCGTGAAGAGGGAAACAACCCAGACCGCCAGCTAAGGTCCCAAAGTCATAGTTAAGTGGGAAACGATGTGGAAAGGCCCAGACAGCCAGGAGGTTGGCTTAGAAGCAGCCATCCTTTAAAGAAAGCGTAATAGCTCACTGGTCGAGTCGGTCTGCGCGGAAGATGTAACGGGGCTAAACTATGCACCGAAGCTGCGGATTCATCTTAGGATGAGTGGTAGGGGAGCGTTCTGTAAGCGGTTGAAGGTGTACCGGGAGGTATGCTGGACGTATCAGAAGTGCGAATGCTGACATGAGTAACGATAATGCGGGTGAAAAACCCGCACGCCGGAAGACCAAGGGTTCCTATCCCATGTTAATCAGGGTAGGGTAAGTCGACCCCTAAGGCGAGGCCGAAAGGCGTAGTCGATGGGAAACGGATTAATATTTCCGTACTTGGTATAATTGCGATGGGGGGACGGAGAAGGCTAAGCAAGCATGGCGATGGTTGTCCATGTGAAAGTGAGTAGGCTAGTGACTTAGGTAAATCCGGGTTGCTGTTAGGCTGAGACACGAGACGAGCACCCAAGGGTGTGAAGTTGCTGATGCCATACTTCCAGGAAAAGCCTCTAAGCTTCAGATTATACCGAATCGTACCCCAAACCGACACAGGTGGTCAGGTAGAGAATACTAAGGCGCTTGAGAGAACTCGGGTGAAGGAACTAGGCAAAATCGTACCGTAACTTCGGGAGAAGGTACGCTCCTATCTGTGATGAGACTTGCTCTCTAAGCGGACGGGAGCCGCAGTGACCAGGTGGCTGGGACTGTTTATTAAAAACACAGCACTGTGCAAAATCGCAAGATGACGTATACGGTGTGACACCTGCCCGGTGCCGGAAGGTTAATTGATGGGGTTAGTTTTCGGACGAAGCTCTTGATCGAAGCCCCGGTAAACGGCGGCCGTAACTATAACGGTCCTAAGGTAGCGAAATTCCTTGTCGGGTAAGTTCCGACCTGCACGAATGGTGTAACCATGGCCACGCTGTCTCCACCCGAGACTCAGTGAAATTGAAATCGCAGTGAAGATGCTGTGTACCCGCGGCTAGACGGAAAGACCCCGTGAACCTTTACTACAGCTTGGCACTGAACATTGAACCTACATGTGTAGGATAGGTGGGAGACTTTGAAGCAGCGACGCTAGTTGTTGTGGAGTCGTCCTTGAAATACCACCCTTGTAGTTTTGATGTTCTAACGTTGGCCCCTGAATCGGGGTTACGGACAGTGCCTGGTGGGTAGTTTGACTGGGGCGGTCTCCTCCCAAAGAGTAACGGAGGAGCACGAAGGTTGGCTAAGTACGGTCGGACATCGTACGGTTAGTGTAATGGTAGAAGCCAGCTTAACTGCGAGACAGACACGTCGAGCAGGTACGAAAGTAGGTCATAGTGATCCGGTGGTTCTGAATGGAAGGGCCATCGCTCAACGGATAAAAGGTACTCCGGGGATAACAGGCTGATACCGCCCAAGAGTTCATATCGACGGCGGTGTTTGGCACCTCGATGTCGGCTCATCACATCCTGGGGCTGAAGTCGGTCCCAAGGGTATGGCTGTTCGCCATTTAAAGTGGTACGCGAGCTGGGTTTAGAACGTCGTGAGACAGTTCGGTCCCTATCTGCCGTGGGCGTTTGAGAATTGAGAGGGGTTGCTCCTAGTACGAGAGGACCGGAGTGAACGAACCGCTGGTGTTCGGGTTGTCATGCCAATGGCATTGCCCGGTAGCTACGTTCGGAACTGATAAGCGCTGAAAGCATCTAAGCGCGAAGCAGGCCTCGAGATGATTTCTCACTAGACTTTTAAAGTCTCTGAAGGGCCGTTGAAGACTACAACGTTGATAGGCAAGATGTGGAAGTGGTGTGAGCCATTAAGCTAACTTGTACTAATTACCCGTGAGGCTTAACCATACAACGCCAAACGCGTTTTGTGACAGAAACAAGCGACAGAAGTTAATAGCTAAAGTAGATAGATACTTAGACTTAAAAAATATTATCAGAATTTTCCAAATTTAGTTGGTACGTGAAAACGGACTGACACCCTAATTTGCTTGGTAACCATAGCGTTTTGGACCCACCTGACCCCATGCCGAACTCAGTAGTGAAACGAAACAGCGCCGATGATAGTGTAGCATTTGCTATGTGAAAGTAGGACATTGCCAGGCTCAAAATTCAGTCGAAGGACTTAAAGCTTAATAAATAAAAAATAAGAAAAWTTGAACAGAATTTTCTTGGTAACCATAGCGTTTTGGACCCACCTGACCCCATGCCGAACTCAGTAGTGAAACGAAACAGCGCCGATGATAGTGTAGCATTTGCTATGTGAAAGTAGGACATTGCCAGGATTCAAATACGAGAAAGCCCGACTCGAAAGAGCCGGGCTTTTTTACGTCTGAAGAAAAGTTAAA
>NZ_LVIA01000094.1:0-1885 GCF_001596805.1 Halomonas sp. KX33721
CGCGCGAGTTAAGCTCAGTTCTTGTGTATGGAGGGCAGTAGAGAGGGTGGCGTATCCTGTTGATTGATCTCGCCAGATCACAACCAACATAGGACGGATACGCCATGAGCAATTCTACTCTCCAAGCCGTGACGCAGCCAGACACCGGCGCTACTGATCCGTTGCATGAGCTGCTGCGCAAAGGGGCCCGAGACCTGATCGCCAAGGCCGTGGAGGCGGAGTTGAGCACGTTTCTGGAGCAATATGCCGACAAGACGCTGGAAGACGGCCGCCGTGTCGTCGTCCGCAACGGCTACCTGCCGGAGCGCACCGTGCAAACCGGTATCGGCGACGTCGAGATCAAGGTGCCCCGCGTCCGTGACCGCAGTGGCGACGGGGTGACCTTCAGCAGCGCGCTGTTGCCGCCCTACCTGAAGCGGGCCCGCAGCATCGAGGAGCTGATCCCCTGGCTCTACCTGAAGGGAGTCTCTACCGGCGACTACCAGGAGGCCCTGTCGGCCCTGCTGGGTGACCAGGCCAAGGGACTCTCGGCCAACACCGTGTCGCGTCTCAAGAAGCAGTGGGAGGACGAGCATACCGACTGGCAGAAGCGCGACCTGGCAGACCAGCGTTACGTCTACTGGTGGGCTGACGGCGTGTACAGCAACGTGCGCATGGATGACCGTCTGTGTCTGCTGGTGATCATCGGCGTCACTGAGCAGGGCCGCAAGGAGTTGGTCGTCGTCGAGGATGGGCAGCGTGAGTCAGAGGCCAGCTGGAAAGAGCTGCTCACGGGGCTACGCGAGCGCGGGCTGACGACGGCCCCCAAGCTAGCGGTTGGCGACGGCGCCATGGGCTTCTGGGCGGCGTTGAGCAAGGTCTATCCAGAGACCGAGCACCAGCGCTGCTGGGTCCACAAGACTGCCAACGTATTGAATAAACTGCCGAAATCCGTGCAGCCCAAGGTCAAGGCCGACCTCCATGAGATCTGGATGGCCGAGACCCGCGATGAGGCGCACAAGGCTTTCGATCGCACGGTGAAACGCTTCGAGGCCAAGTACCCCAGAGCCATGGAGTGCCTGGCCAAGGATCGGGAGGAGCTGCTAGCGTTCTATGACTACCCGGCAGAACACTGGGTGCATATCCGCACCACCAACCCGATCGAGTCGACCTTCGCCACGGTCCGCCTGCGGAGCAAGCGCAGCCGGAACTGCGGCTCCAGAGCGACGACCCTGGCGATGGTCTTCAAGCTGCTTCAGAGCGCCCAGAAGCGCTGGAAGCGGATCAAGGGGTTCAACAAGCTGGAGCTGGTCGTGAACAACGTCCAGTTCAAGGACGGCGAACCCTTGACCGATCAGTCAGACAGGACTGCCGCCTGACCGGCCATACACAGAATTTGAGTGCGCCAGGCAAAGCCTGGACATCCGGGAAACCGAGAAGGTGGAAAGGATGTCGTGAAACCCAGTGGGTGAAAGTCCCACCCGGCCAAGGCTAGCCACCAGCCGGCAGCGAGTGTTGCGTGGTGTCGGGTAACCGCCGCTGCGAAGCGTACACAGCGAGTAGGTAGGCCGTGTGATAGAGCCCCGAAATTGTGGTAGTGCAGTCGCCGACAGTTTTCAAATGCTGGAAGGCAACACGACCCTGCCGTATGGCTTGGCAGGGAAGGGCTTTCCCACAAGGCGGGCTCATCCACATTGGACAGCCCACGTCCGAATGCCAGCGATTCGCTGTACCAGAGAATATAAGCGATCAGCCGCGCGCACAGCCGCTCTTCCGTTTCAGAGGGAGTTGGCGGGCCACCGTGAAACGCAACGTTTCATAGACGTTGCGATCCAGGTCAGTCAGGTTAACGTCGACTTTGTAGGGGGTAGCACTTAGCGCCATAACATGAATCTCAACATTCTCT
>NZ_LVIA01000095.1:0-1746 GCF_001596805.1 Halomonas sp. KX33721
CTCTATAGCGACAATTCATGGTTTTAATATCCTGAATCCGTGAGACCGGCCCCCGGAAGCACTTCTAACCCACTGACCTGCATGGCAATATAGCCATTATCGCCATTCACCCAGACAGTGCCATGCCCAACATAAAGTTCCGCGCCAGTTGCCGCACCCTCACCAGCCACGCCGGGCTGTCCATCATCGGGCAATGCTTCGAGATCGCTGGCGTCGACAGCATCGACAGCCGCTTCCCCACCACGCTGGGCATGCGCACCAGTGACGTGATCAAGAGCTACCTGGGCCTGCTGTGTCTGGGCATGAGCGACTATGACGCTGTCGAGAACTTCCGCCGCGACAAGCCCTTCCAACAACTGCTGACCCTGCAGAAGGTGCCGAGCGCGGCGACGCTGCGACAGCGGCTGGAGAAACTTGCCGCCAACGACCTGCAGGCGCGCACCGCCACCTGGTCCACGACCCTGCTGTCACTGATCGAAGCACCGATCACCGCCGAGACGACGCACGTCTGCCTGGACATCGACACCTTCGTCATGGACAACAGCAACTCGAAGAAGGAAGGCGTCTCGCGGACCTACCAGAAGGTCGATGGCTACACCCCGATCGCCGCCTACCTGGGCAACGAAGGGTGGTGCCTGGGTCTGGAACTGCGGCCTGGCAAGCAGCACACCATGAAGGAGAGCAACGCCTTCCTGGAGCGGGTACTGCCTCGCGCCCAATGCCTGACCAAGCAACCGATCCTGTTACGCGAGGACAGCGGCTTCGACAGCCAGGCGCACCTGGCGCTTCTCGAACAGCAACGCCAGGTCTTTGCCGACGAGGGGCGCCGGCTCGACTATGTCGTCAAATGGAACCCGCGTGGCTCGGCCACGGCTGATCGAGATACCTGGCTGGCGGTGGCGGCGGACTACTGGGAAGAGCTGCGTCCTGGCAAGCGCCAGGCGCTGTGGACGCAGACCGTCTCGATCCACGACGACAACAAGACCGAATACGTCGTCCAACGCGTGATGCGCCTGGTAGAGCGCACCGCCGATCGCGATGGCCAGTTGCTGCTCGAACCGGACTATGAGTTGGAAGGCTGGTGGACCAGCCTGGACGAGGCGCCGGAGGCGGTGATCAAACGCTACCAGGCGCATGCCACCCATGAGCAGTTTCACAGCGAGATCAAGACCGATCTCGACCTGGAGCGCTTGCCGTCCGGCAAGTTCGCCACCAACGATCTGATCCTGCATCTCGCCCAGTTGGCCTACAACATCCTGCGCCTGATGGGACAGCTGGGCATGACCGGCGAGCTGAGCCCGGTTCGCCACCCGGCCAAGCGGCGCCGGCTGCGCACCGTGCTACAAGAGCTGGTGCACCGTGCGGCTCTCGTGATTCACAAGGCACGGCAGATCATCCTCGACTTCGGGCAGGATATCGGGCGCATGACGGTGCTCAAGACGCTGCGGAGCCGACTGCGTTATCCACGAGGAACGCCATGCTGACCGTCAATCGGCGACACTCTATCCACAAGCAGTTCCAAGCGACACGCGATCGCCAGATATGTCGTGCCTGGCGGGTGGAAAGGCATGACAAAACGGGCCGTCAGCACCGATCAGCACGGTGGGTTTTGGCAATAACGGGCTTGCGAAAGCCAACTTGCACGGGGCGAATGATCAAAAAGTGCTCGCTGGCGGTGATAGGGAAAGTGTCGGCGCCGGCTTCACGGATTCAGGCTAATATTAAAACAGGTGAAGATTTAAATAA
>NZ_LVIA01000097.1:0-2402 GCF_001596805.1 Halomonas sp. KX33721
CGACGTCAAGTCATCATGGCCCTTACGAGTAGGGCTACACACGCTGCTACAATGGTCGGTACAAAGGGTTGCCAACTCGCGAGAGTGAGCCAATCCCGAAAAGCCGATCTCAGTCCGGATCGGAGTCTGCAACTCGACTCCGTGAAGTCGGAATCGCTAGTAATCGTGGATCAGAATGCCACGGTGAATACGTTCCCGGGCCTTGTACACACCGCCCGTCACACCATGGGAGTGGACTGCACCAGAAGTGGTTAGCCTAACGCAAGAGGGCGATCACCACGGTGTGGTTCATGACTGGGGTGAAGTCGTAACAAGGTAGCCGTAGGGGAACCTGCGGCTGGATCACCTCCTTAAACGATGCATCACTCCTCGCGGTAAGCGCTCACAATGAATTACCTGATCAGAATGCTGTTGATGAGCAGTGATAAACGCTCTTTCACGTTAAAAAAAGAAGAAAAGATCTTTCTTTTTCTTTTAATGCTGAAAACATGATCCGTTTATCACTGCTTATAGCAGTCGCTCTTTAACAATGTATATCATGCTGACATAAACGTTTTTAAAAACGTTTATACGTAATTGTTTTGTGATACGTCTCAAGCGTATCCGGCAATCGTTATCATTGCGAGATACCAGACCCCTTCGGGTTATAGGGTCAAGCAATGAAGCGCACACGGTGGATGCCTAGGCAGTCAGAGGCGATGAAAGACGTGGTAGCCTGCGATAAGGTTCGGTGAGGTGGCAAACGACCTGTGACCCGGACATCTCTGAATGGGGAAACCCACTCATCAACAGATGAGTATCTTACGCTGAATATATAGGCGCAAGAGGCGAACCAGGGGAACTGAAACATCTAAGTACCCTGAGGAAAAGAAATCAACCGAGATTCCCCTAGTAGCGGCGAGCGAACGGGGACCAGCCCTTAAGCGTGTGACGGATTAGGCGAACAGACTGGGAAGTCTGGCCATAGCGGGTGATAGCCCCGTAGTCGAAAATCTGATCACGTGAAATCGAGTAGGTCGGGGCACGAGAAACCTTGACTGAAGACGGGGGGACCATCCTCCAAGGCTAAATACTCCTGACTGACCGATAGTGAACCAGTACCGTGAGGGAAAGGCGAAAAGAACCCCGGAGAGGGGAGTGAAATAGATCCTGAAACCGTGTGCGTACAAGCAGTAGGAGCAGACTTGTTTTGTGACTGCGTACCTTTTGTATAATGGGTCAGCGACTTATATTCAGTGGCGAGGTTAACCGTATAGGGGAGCCGTAGGGAAACCGAATCTTAACTGGGCGACACAGTCGCTGGATATAGACCCGAAACCGAGCGATCTATCCATGAGCAGGGTGAAGGTTGAGTAACATCAACTGGAGGCCCGAACCAGGATCTGTTGAAAAAGATTTGGATGACTTGTGGATCGGAGTGAAAGGCTAATCAAGCTCGGAGATAGCTGGTTCTCCTCGAAAGCTATTTAGGTAGCGCCTCACGTATCACCGCCGGGGGTAGAGCACTGTTTCGGCTAGGGGGTCATCCCGACTTACCAACCCGAGGCAAACTCCGAATACCGGTGAGTGCCAGCGTGGGAGACACACGGCGGGTGCTAACGTCCGTCGTGAAAAGGGAAACAACCCAGACCGTCAGCTAAGGTCCCCAAATCCTGGTTAAGTGGGAAACGATGTGGGAAGGCTCAGACAGCTAGGAGGTTGGCTTAGAAGCAGCCATCCTTTAAAGAAAGCGTAATAGCTCACTAGTCGAGTCGGCCTGCGCGGAAGATGTAACGGGGCTAAACCAGGTACCGAAGCTACGGGTTCACACTCTGTGTGAGCGGTAGAGGAGCGTCGTGTAAGCCGATGAAGGTGTGTTGAGAAGCATGCTGGAGGTATCACGAGTGCGAATGCTGACATGAGTAACGATAAAGGGAGTGAAAAACTCCCTCGCCGGAAGACCAAGGGTTTCTGTTCGACGCTAATCGGAGCAGAGTGAGTCGGCCCCTAAGGCGAGGCCGAAAGGCGTAGTCGATGGGAAACGGGTCAATATTCCCGTACCGGACATGATTGCGATGGGGGGACGGAGAAGGCTAGGTGAGCCAGGCGTTGGTTGTCCTGGTGAAAGTGAGTAGGCTGGCGTCTTAGGTAAATCCGGGACGCCTTAAGGCCGAGACACGAAACGAACGGACCACGGTCCGGAAGTCATTGATGCCACGCTTCCAGGAAAAGCCTCTAAGCTTCAGATCATGTGCGACCGTACCCCAAACCGACACAGGTGGTCAGGGTGAGAATCCCAAGGCGCTTGAGAGAACTCGGGTGAAGGAACTAGGCAAAATGGTGCCGTAACTTCGGGAGAAGGCACGCCGGCGTAGGGTGAGAGGACTTGCTCCTTCAGCCCGAACCGGTCGAAGATACCAGGT
>NZ_LVIA01000015.1:0-139872 GCF_001596805.1 Halomonas sp. KX33721
TGATSAACMACCAAGCATCGTGGGGGGTTGTTCCGTCGCCTAGCTGCACGCTGGCAGGCACCTTTGAACAGCCGTGAATACTTTTCTACCGAACAGCTTGGGGGAGAGCACGACCCGGAAAACCTAGTACGTATCGGGCCATTCCAGACGGACCACATCTAAAGGCCGTCTCGATAGATCGTTTTCCCGCTCGTGTTGCCCTAGCTGTTTTAACTCGCTTAGCTCACATACTTGATAAGGAGGTCGCTAATGCAGACCCAAACACTCGAACGCATGGAATCCAATGTTCGTACCTATTCACGTTCGTTTCCTGTTGTCTTTACCAAGGCACAGAATGCGCGGCTGACCGATGAGAATGGCCGTGAATACATTGATTTTCTCGCCGGCGCTGGCACGCTGAATTACGGTCACAATAATCCCCACCTTAAACAAGCCATGATTGATTATCTCTCCAGTGATGGAGTGGTTCATGGCTTAGATATGTGGACAAGCGCTAAGCGTGACTACCTGGAAACCCTTGAGAACGTCATTCTGAAACCTCGTGGACTCGATTATAAAGTCCACCTGCCGGGACCAACCGGTACTAACGCAGTGGAAGCGGCCATCCGTCTGGCCCGTGTTGCTAAAGGTCGCCATAACATTGTGACCTTCACCAACGGCTTCCACGGTGTGACCATGGGCGCCCTGGCAACCACCGGTAACCGTAAGTTCCGCGAGGCGACGGGGGGCATCCCCACGCAAGGCGCAAGCTTCCTGCCATTTGATGGCTACATGGGTGAGCATGCCGACACGCTGGACTACTTTGAAAAGCTCTTAAACGATAAGTCAGGCGGCTTAGATATCCCAGCGGGCGTGATTGTTGAAACTGTGCAAGGCGAGGGCGGTATCAACGTCGCAGGCCTGGATTGGCTCAAGCGCCTAGAAAGTATCTGTCATGCGCATGACATCCTTCTCATTGTGGATGATATCCAGGCAGGCTGTGGTCGCACGGGTAAATTCTTCAGTTTCGAACATGCAGGCATTACGCCAGACATTGTCACTAATTCGAAATCGCTCTCAGGCTTCGGTTTACCGTTTGCACATGTGTTGATGCGTCCTGAACTCGATAAGTGGAAGCCTGGCCAGTACAACGGTACGTTCCGTGGCTTTAACTTAGCGATGGTGACGGCGACCGCAGCGATGAAAAAGTATTGGTCTAACGACACCTTTGCGCGTGATGTTCAGCGTAAAGCGAGTATCGTCGAAGAGCGCTTCCAAAAACTGGCCGCTATGCTGACAGAAAATGGCATGCCGGCGACCGAGCGTGGCCGTGGTCTGATGCGCGGTATTGACGTGGTATCTGGCGATATAGCCGATAAGATCACCAGCCATGCGTTTGAGCACGGTCTCATCATCGAAACCAGTGGTCAGGATGGTGAAGTGGTTAAGTGCCTTTGTCCGCTAACTATTCCGGATGAAGATCTGCTGAAAGCCTTAGATATCCTTGAAGCGTCAGTTAAGTCTGTTATTAAGGCATAGTGTAGCGTTACGCTAAATCGTCACACGCCATTACGTCCCTTACAGGAATAGGCAGCCAACAGCTGGCTGCCACGCAACGGAGCACGTTTATGATCGTTCGTAATCTCGAAGAAGCACGTAAAACAGATCGCCTGGTCACTGCTGAAAACGGTAATTGGGACAGCACGCGCCTTGTTCTGGCCAACGATAATGCAGGTTTCTCTTTCCATATCACCCGCATTTTTCCTGGCACTGAGACACACATTCATTACAAAAACCACTATGAAGCGGTATTTTGTTATGAGGGTGAAGGCGAGGTAGAGACCCTGGCCGACGGCAAAATCTGGCCGATCAAGGCCGGCGACATCTACCTGCTGGACCAGCACGATGAGCACCTGCTGCGCGGCAAGGAAAAGGGCATGACCGTAGCTTGTGTCTTTACTCCGCCAATCACTGGTAACGAAGTCCATCGTGAAGACGGCTCCTACGCAGCGGCAGACGACTAAGCACTACTGTATAGTCCGTATGAAAGCAGCCTAGCAAAATGCTAGGCTGCTTTTTTGCTAAGTATTGATCAGCCGACCATCCGGCTGCAGGTACATCCAGTCATCCATGGTGAAACTTAATAGACGCCCAGCTACATCAATATCGAGCGGGTAGCGCATATGGTTTGCCAGGTAATAGGCTTTATTTGCTCAAGCAACTGATCAGCTGCGTTCGCATAATATATATTATGTTAAATCAGCTAAACTAGACGAATGAAAAACCGCAGCCATGTTGGACAAGCGGTCACCCTTCTCCTTATCATTCGTGCTCTTATTGTCCAAGGATATCCCTCGTTATGCGCTCAGGTGTTTTATGGCTAATGGCCGGTTTGTCGATGTCGTTTGCAGGCTGCGCAGTGACACAGCCAGAGTCAAATGAGCCACCGCCGTTAAGCGAGGCGTCTTTTAATACCCGCATCCTTGAGCTTGAGACATCACTGGCCCAGCAGTGCGACGCCTCTACCGCGTTCATTGAGCAGCAGCTCAGCCAGCAGCAGGTACTGACGGCAGATGTTCGTGAGGTGGGCAGCCTGCTGCGCCATTTACGTCAAGAAGTTGCCAGTTTGGAAGCGCGTAGCGAAGATCCCGTCATTATTCGCGAAGAGTGCCGTGTTGAAGAGCCCGAAGATAATAAAACACTGCTTGGCCGCAGCGAATGGGTGGGCCTGCCTAGCATTGGCACCTATTTAAAGGCGCGGGTCGATTCAGGAGCCAATACGTCATCCTTATCTGCTTCCGAAATCACTCGCTTTGAGCGTGATGGTGAAGACTGGGTGCGCTTTAAGCTGGCACTGAATGAAGATGACGTGGTTGTAGAGCAGATTCGCGACGAGTGGATTGAGGCGCCTATTGAACGCCGCGTTAAAATCATCCAAGCATCTGGCGAAGAGTCCCGCCCGGTAATTTCACTGTTGATGACTTTAGGGCCAATTCGTGAAAACGTCGAGTTCACTCTGAACGACCGCTCGCATCTGGATTATCCGGTACTGCTTGGGCGTCGTTTCATGATGGATATAGCAACGATCGACGTTGCTGAAACCTATCTGCATGACCGCCCCGAATTCCCGGGTGGCGAACCCTCTGAAGAAGCGGCTGATGATGAAGCGGCCGATCAAGACGATACTGAAGAGTAATCACACTCCCCTGCCGCTTTACGCTGAAAGGAATCACCATGTCACGGTTGCCATTTTATTTTATCGTTGGATTGCTGCTGCTGGTTGGTATCGTCGCCAGCGTGCATCGCCATTTGCAGTTTGAGATTCCCTGGTTTCCAGGCGAGCAGCGTCAAGTATGGGAGGTTGAAGCGGTTATTAACTTCAACGCTCAAAATGGCCCGGTACAGGTCGATCTAGCGCTGCCATCCCACCAGGCAGGATTCCGTGTATTGACTGAAAACACGGCATCTTCTGGCTATGGGCTGGCTTACCTGGCAGATGAGCTGGGTCGGCGGGCGCAGTGGACCATCCGTGAAGCGGTGGGCAGCCAGCAGCTCTATTACTCCGTTCAGATGCTGGTATCACCTGACTCTCGCGCTCCCATACAAACGCCGCCCGGCATCCCTGCTGTTACTCCCTGGGAAAGCCCCTACGATACGGCCGCTAGCCAGCTAATTGATCGTGCTTGGGATCGTAGCGCCAATAACGCTACGTTTGCCCGCGAGTTAATTCTCGATATTAATGGAGAGCGTCAGGGAGAAAATGCGCGCCTGCTGCTAACCCAAATGCAACCGTCAGCTCTGATTGTGCGCTTGCTGAATCAAGCAGGCGTGCAGGCCAGAGAAGTAAGCGGCTTACTGCTGGAAGATGGTCGTCGCCGTCAAACCCTCAGTAGTTGGATTCAGGTGTTTGACCAAACTGCCGAAGAGTGGACGCTGTTTAACCCAGCGACCGGCGAACAGGGGCAACCCGAGAACTTGCTATTATGGGAAACTGGCGGTCGTGCGGTGCTTGAGGTTCAAGGTGGTACGAATTCCCGTGTTTCCTTCTCAATGCTAACCCACTACCAGCCTGCTTCGGCGGCGGTGCGTAACCACTACTCCGACGACACGCTGCTAAACTTCTCGATTCACAGCCTGCCGCTGGAAGAGCAGGCGCTATTCCAGACGATCCTGTTGATCCCGATCGGTGCGCTAGTGGTTGTATTCCTGCGCGTACTTGTGGGTGTGAAAACGTCAGGGACCTTTATGCCTGTACTGATTGCTCTGGCGTTTATTCAAACCAGCCTACTGACCGGTTTGATTGGTTTCCTGCTCATCGTGGCGGTTGGCTTAATTATCCGTAACTATCTCTCGTACCTCAATTTGCTCTTAGTCGCGAGGGTCTCGGCGGTCATTATTACGGTCATTGCCATCATCTCGATCTTTACCGTGCTGGCGTACCGCATGGGCTTGAGCGCCGGGTTAACGGTGACGTTCTTCCCGATGATCATCTTGGCGTGGACCATTGAGCGGATGTCGATCCTTTGGGAAGAAGAAGGTCCCAAACAGGTATTGGTACAGGGCGGTGGCAGCCTGCTAACAGCGGTGCTGGCATTCCTTGCAATGAATAACCCGTGGGTACGCCACATCACCTTCAACTTCCTGGGTGTGCAGCTCATCTTGATGGCCTTTATTCTGCTATTGGGTAATTACACGGGCTATCGCCTGCTGGAACTTCGTCGTTTCAAACCCATTACCGAAGATGAGAAGCCTTCATGAGCTGGCTAAAAAACTGGACGTGGCCGACCCGCCTTCGGGATAAAGGCATTGTGGGCATGAACCGGCGTAATATTCGTTATATTGGCCGGTACAATGCGCGCCGGTTATATCCTCTAGTGGATGACAAGCTCAAAACAAAGCTACTGGCTCAGCAGTATGGCATTACCACGCCCGAACTCATCGGTACGGTGACGACACAGTTTGGCGTTAAGCATATGAGTGACATGCTTGACGGCCATCAGGGCTTTGTTGTCAAACCGGCCAAAGGGAGTGGTGGTAAGGGTATTCTTGTTATTGAAAAGGTAGAAAATGGCCTTTTCTACAAACCCAGTGGTGCCAGCCTGACGATGGAAGACATTGAGCGACACGTCTCAAACCTTCTCTCGGGCCTTTATTCATTAGGCGGCTCGCCCGATGTAGCGGTCATTGAAACGCTGATTAACTTTGATGAAAGCCTACTTGAGTACACCTACGAGGGTGTTCCTGACATTCGCGTGATTGTCTTTAAAGGCTATCCGGTGATGGCCATGATGCGCCTCTCCACGGCGGCATCCGATGGCAAAGCTAACCTTCACCAAGGGGCTGTCGGGGTTGGCTTGAATATCGCCACTGGAGCAGCGCTACGGGGTGTGCAGTTTGACCGCCCTTGCTATAGCCACCCCGATACGGGGCATGACCTGGCAAGCCTTGTCGTGCCCCAGTGGGAAACTCTCCTTCACCTGGCGGCAGGCTGCTACGAGATGACCGGCCTTGGCTACCTGGGGACCGATATGGTGTTGGACCGTAAACACGGGCCAATGCTACTGGAGCTCAACGCCCGCCCCGGCTTGGCAATTCAAATGACCAACGGTGAGGGACTACGTCGCCGGCTGGACTTGATTGAGCGTCAGCCTGATAACGTGCCGGTGGCTAAGCGCGTAGCGTTCGCCCAGCACCATTTTGCGCGTAAAAGCGAGCTGGTCGATAACCCTGACACACCCTCGGCAACGGCGTAGACTACACGCGAGACGTTCAACGAGTTATCTAATGACTGAAGCGAATACGCTATTGCAGCAAGCAGAATCTCAGTGTCACACGCGCGGCGTTCGGTTTACCCCGATACGCCGCCGGGTACTTGAGCTTATCGCAGAAAACGGTGGCGGCCTCAAAGCATATGATCTGCTGGATCAGCTCTCCACTGAGCATGCTGCTGCCCGCCCGCCTACTGTCTATCGCGCGCTGGAATTTCTGATCGAACAGGGGCTGGTGCATCGCATTGAATCGCAAAATGCCTATGTGGCTTGCGCATGCCCAGAGCACGCCCATGGCTTCCAGCTACTTATCTGCCGCCAGTGCGGCTACGTCGAAGAGCTGCACCTTGATGAAATTAGCGATCAGCTTGCCGCCCTGGCCCAGCGCCAAGCTTCAACGTTGAGCGCCAAACGATTGAGCTTCAGGGCTTATGTCAAGCATGCCGATCCGTGAGTAATGCCTAATGTCCCAATTTGATGAACTCGCCCCTCAACAGCTTTTTAAGGCGTTAGAGTCAGCGACCACAACAACCTCCCTGCCCAAGCTTGCAACGCTACTAGATGCCGTTCGCTTTAATGAAGACGGCCTGATTCCCGCCATTGCCCAGCAACATGATACGGGCGAAGTACTGATGATGGCGTGGATGAACCGAGAAGCCCTGGAAGAGACGCTGACAACGCAGCGAGTTTGCTACTTCTCACGCTCGCGCCAAAAGCTATGGCGCAAAGGTGAGACATCTGGCCAGCAACAGCGCCTTAAAAGCGCAGCGCTAGATTGCGATGGGGATACGCTGCTGGTTCAGGTGGAGCAAACTGGTCCCGCGTGCCATACCGGCCGTCGCAGCTGCTTTTATGTGTCGCTCGGTGCAGACAGCGCCAAGATTACCAGCGAGCCGCTGATTGATCCGGCCACGCTATACGGCAAAAAAGCGCCGTGAAAAATTGGCTGTTCGCCATTAAACAGGTTTTTCTTAAGCTGCTAACAGCAGTGATGGTAGGCTGTATTCGCGTTTACCAATACACCATCAGCCCACTGCTTGGCCCTCGCTGCCGTTTCTGGCCAAGCTGCTCTTCCTATACCATCGAGGCCATCCAGGTGCACGGCCCTTTCAAAGGCGGCTGGATGGCCGTCAAACGCATTGTGAAATGCCACCCAGGCAGCCCAGGCGGCATGGATCCGGTGCCCGGTGGGCGCAGCGAAGCGCTCTGCCGTGAAGATGACGACCGCCCTGCTGAGTGTTGCCGCTCAACCTCCTGCCGCCACTAACGTTTATCCTTGCTTAGCCACCTGATAGATACGCTCTAACATAGCGTGCAGGCCGTTACTGCGCGTGGGTGAAAGGTGCTTATCAAGCCCGAGATCTTTCAAGAAATGCGGCTCGGTCTGATTGATCTCTTCGGCTGTGCGCTCACTGTAGATACGCAGCAACACGGCAATTAGCCCTGATACGATGGCAGCATCCGATGTAGCCTTGAACACCAGTTTGTCGCCTGCCTGTTCATGGCACATCCACACGTTGGATTGGCAGCCTTGGATTTTATATTCTTCCGTGCGACGCTCCTCCGGAAAGTCAGGCAGCTGCTTTCCCATATCAATAATGTACTGATAACGGTCCATCCAGTTATCAAACATCTCAAACTCTTCGACCAGCTCCTGTTGGGCTAGCTCTGCGCCTGAAGTTGCCATGGCGTATCCTTTGCGTTGATGAATCACAGTCGCGGCTATTATAACGTTTCAGCCCCTGCTTTTGGGGGCGTTTTCAAGCGGTGGCGCTGCTGCTCTTGATGCCACTCATCGGCTTCGGTGTGCAAATAACGGCTGGTGGTATCTAGCTTGGCATGGCGAGCGCTTTCCGCTAAGTAACGCAGGCTAACGCCGGATTGGGCTTGATGAGTGATCGCCGTATGCCTCAGCCAGTGAGGCGTTGCTCGGCGAAGCGCATTCACATACGCAGGCTTACCGCCCTCCTCTTCTAGCACATCAGCGGCCTTGGCAAAGGTTTCCTTAATCAATCGGTAAAGCTGGTTATCGCTAATGCCTCGGCGTTTATCCAGCGCACGAATGATTGGCGCTGGCTCGTAGTAGCTTGGCAGTGCCTTTAGCCCTAGCGCTGCCCGCCATGTTTTCAAACTCTCCAGCATGTCATCAGGCACCGGTATACGAGCCTGTTTACTACCCTTGCCTATCACACTCCACCACCAGCGCCCCTCCACCTCATGAAAGTCATCCATTTGGGCGCTGGCCATCTCACTAATACGTGGAGCCAATAAATAGGCAAAGCTAAAGATGAAACGTCGACGCGCATCCTCGTAAATGAGGCGAGCATCATTACTACTCAAAGGCTGGTTTAACCACTGCCAAAACCAGGCCCACAGCGGTTGCTCCAGATAGCGCTCTACGGCCTGCGACTGATTATTCATCCGTCGCGCTTTATCGCGCATCAGCACAAAGGGGTTATGCCCAACCCACCCTGCTTCTACCAGCCAGCTAAATAAGCCCTGAAGAATAATCAAGCTTTGCCGGCGACTAGTGGGCGACAGTCCATTTCTAAATGGCCGCCACTCAGGATGCTCTCTTGGCTTTGAAGGCCCCACCCACGCCGCCCGTGGCTGAGGGTCTTCTAGAAAAGCTTCAAACTGGCGCAGCGCCTCACGGTTCATATCGCGTAAGCCTTTCCCTTGGCTGACCAGCCAAAGCAGCAGTCTCTCCGCTTCTCGGCGGTAGCTTTTTAGCGTTTGCGGGCTGTCACGGTACTCCGCCAGCCATAGCCACACGGCTTGGTAGTCATTTTCCGCCTCGATTCGCGGGTACTGAGTAGACGCGAGGACAGATTGGCTTGTTGGCCAGTGCTCCTCCTCTATCAGGCTTGGCATTTCAGCGCTCTCTTCTTCGTTATTCAATGGGTTAAGTGTGGCGCTACGCCTCATAAAATTCAAGATAATGGGCGTAATCTTGAGTTTATATGCTATAAAATAAATAATATTACGTTTTATGTATTACGTAATTATTGTATTTTTCAGACACAACCACGACAATAGCGCTCTTTGACTGACAAAGGATGACGACCCATGGCACGCAGCGGAATTCAGTACAGTGACGTCCAGCACGCGATTGATACACTGCTGACCCGCGGGGACACACCCAGCGTGCAGCGCATCCGAGAAGTGCTCGGCACCGGTAGTTTTACGACCATCAGTGAGCATTTCCGCTTATGGCGTACCGAGCGTGAGCAGAACCGGGATGTACCGCCCCCCAAAGGCGTGCCTGAAGTAGTCGTTAATGTCGCCAGCGAGCTATGGCGCGAGGCCCAAGACGTCGCTAACCAAGCGCTGGTTCACTACCGTGAAGATGCCAATCGCCAAGTAGAAAGTGCTCAACAGGCAGCTGCCGAGGCTCTACAGCAGGCGGCAAACGCCGAGCAGCGTGAAAGCGCACTGGCTGCTCACTGTCGCCAGACTGAAGAGCGCCTTGAAACGCTTAATCGAGAGCTGGCAGAGAGCCAAGCCAATGAGCGCCACTGGCAGCAACAAGCAGAAAATCTCCGCCAGGAAGCTGCCCAACACCACCATCAGCTAGACCAAACCCAGCAAGCGTTAAAAGAAGCGCAAACGCATTACAGTGAAAAGCTCGAAGAGCAGCAGAAAAGTTGGGAGCAGCGCTTAGCCCAAGAAGAGCAGCGCAACGAGGCATCAGAAGGAAAGTTGATGGCGCTATTGGATACGTTACGACAAGAACGCGCCCAGGAAGAGAGAGCGCTGCAGAAGCGCCTACAGCAGTGGGAGCAACGAGCAGATGCGCTGAGCCATGAGCTGAAGCAAAAAAAATGACGCTCTTCAGGGTTATCAGCAAGAGTGTAGCTTGCTCAAGCAGCGCATCACCGAGCTTGAGCGCCAAAACGGTGAGCTGCATACCCATCGCAGCACGCTCGAAGAGTCGCTAGAGAAAGCGCACAAAGCACTGGAAACTCAGCAGCAGCAAACGCGAGACAGTGAGCACTGGCAAGAGCAGCTATGGCAGCGCATGGCTTCCTTGCAAGCGCAGCTGGCAGACCTGCCCAGCACGCTCGCAAGTAGCAGTGACGACACACCAGAGACAAAAAAGCCATCCCGATAACGGGATGGCCAATAGCGGTTAGGGCATTAAAAGATTAGGAGTAGCTGTCCAGTCGGTTAAGACTTGCTGGGCTCACCGCTCTGCTCATCGGGTAACTCCCAAGTGCCCTTTTCGGTCCATGGATCGTTTTCCGGAAACTCTTCGATATTGATTTCTGGCTCATCGTAGTCGGGCTGGAAGCGCAAATCGTAGTGCGCCGCCCTAACCATAGAAACCATCAGCAACATGGAAATCAACAGCAGCGGCACACCGCTCACAATGCTAGCGGTCTGTAGTGTTTGCAGCCCTCCTAAGAACAGCAGAGACATTGGCAGCAGGGACAGCGTGAAGGCCCAAAACAGGCGGTGCCACCGCGCTGGCTCTTTATCGAGCTTCTTTTCTGCGGCAGAAGAGAGAATGTAGGCAATCGAATCAAAGGTAGTGGCAGTGAAAATAGACAGCAGAATCACCACTGCTAACGTCACCAGCCAAGAGAGCGGCAGTTGGCTCAGCACCGCATAAAAGGCCGCATTAGCTGACTGATCGTTCATCACCTGGATAACGTCCAGCGTGCCTGAAAGCTGTAGGTAAAGGCCATAGTTGCCCAGGATGATGAAAAACAGCGCGCAGCCCAGTGAGCCAAAGAAAATTGATCCGGCCACCATGGTTTTGATGCGGCGCCCTTTCGAAATGCGCGCAATAAACAGACCCACGGTTGGCGCAAATACCAACCACCAAGCCCAATAAAAAAATCGTCCAGGATTGATGGAAACCGGTGTCTTCGAAGCCATTCAGATCACCGAAAGGCTCTGTCCACGTCGCCATTTGAACCAGGTTGCTGAGCATTAAGCCGATGGAGTTTAGGCCAGCATCCAAAATAAAGACGGTAGGCCCCATCACCAAGACAAACAGCAGCACGGCTAAACCAAGCCACATATTGATGTCAGACAGCATCTCGATGCCGCCCTTCAAACCGCGCCATGCACTTACCGCAAAGATCGCCGTGGTGCCTACCAGTACCGCAATTTGGCTGGTGGCATTAGGGGTGAAGGAGAACAGACCACCCAGCCCTTCATTGATCAGCGGTACCAGAATACCTAGCGACGTTGCGCCGCCGCCCAGCATGCCAAAAACAAATAGAATATCAATAATGTTGCCCAGCCAGCTTCTAGCCAGTTTCTCTCCTAGCACGGGGCGAATGGCTTCACTGATGCGTAGCACTTTATGTTTACGCACGTGCAGGAAGTAAGCCATGGGCAGTGCGGGTACAAGGTAGATCGACCAAGCAATAGGGCCCCAGTGGAACATACCGTAAGTCGCTGCCCATGCGGTTGCCTCTTCAGAGAAAGGCTCAATATGAAAGGGAGGATTCTGCAGGTAGTACATCCACTCGACCATACCCCAGAACACAACCGCCCCGCCGATGCCTGCTGCGAACAACATCGCGCCCCAGGAGAGCAGCGAAAACTCCGGCTCGGCGTCTACATCGCCCAGTTTGATTTGTCCTATATCGCTAAACACGATGTAGAACATAAAGCCCAGCGAAGCGACGCCCATGGCGAGATAGAGCACGCCAAAGTTAGTGGTCACGAAGCTTTGCGCTGCCATCACCCAGACGCGCCCCATCTCTGGAAACAGTATGAGCGGAAGCGTCACTGCAAGTAGCAGGCCCAAAGACCCAAAAAAGATAGGTTTATGGATATTAGAAAACACAGATGAGCGTTTAATGGCCGTCTCTCCATGGCACTTTGTTGGGAATTCTCTCGCCATAACGGCTTAGAGAATAGCTTTACAATAGTGTTACATGGAATAAACGTTGACTGCCAGAAGCGGCTTCTATCGTCGATCGTTTTTGCATATAAAAGCGCAACACAAAAAAGCCCAGCAGAGTTATCTGCAGGGCTTTTGCGACGCTAGCTTAAAGTATCTGAATGATGCTTTAGCGGTAATAAGCGTTTGTCGTGTCGGTATGGTCAGTCACGTCACGGATGCCTGCCAGTTCGGGGATGCGATCCATTAGCGTCTTCTCTACGCCATCTTTAAGCGTGAGATCCACCGCTGCGCACCCCTGACAACCGCCGCCGAACGCTAGAATCGCCACGCGGTCTTCTGTCAGCTCGACGAGCTTAATCTCGCCACCGTGAGCCGCCAATCCAGGATTGATTTCACTGTAGAGCGTATAGTTGATACGGTCTTCCAGCGGGCTGTCGGCATTCACCTTGGGCATTTTAGCGTTGGGTGCTTTAATCGTCAGCTGTCCACCCATACGGTCGGCATTAAAGTCGACAACCGCTTCCTCTAAAAACGCCAAGCTGTTTTTGTCGAGAAATACACCAATTTTCTCAAGCTCAAGCTTAACGTCGGTGGGCTCTTCTTCTCCAGGACGGCAATAGGCTAAGCAGGTTTCTGCATAGGGCGTGCCGGGCTGAGTGATGAAGATGCGTACAGCGATGCCTTCAACGTTCTGCTTTTCCAGCAGTTCCGCTAAGTAGTCTTGCGCACTGTCGGTAATGTTAATGCCGGGCGCTTCGATAGTCGTGGTCATAAGGGATGTTATCCTCCCGTGGTAGTGGCAAGGCCACATCACATGTCATTTGTCCCTATGGTAAGCAAAACCGCGTGCCGACACAATCCCGAGTGTTTTAGTCGGCTATTGCTCTCGCCTATGAGTGCGGCTAATAAGGATGCTGCAATAACTTCACGCCCACGCTTGCTGCCCTATGGTGTGCCCTTTGGTATGATAGCCGCCGCTCAACTAATGACGACGACGATAAAAATATCCTTTCTGACTGAGACGCTGGAGATTTCCCCCTGCCATGGCTGCTAGTGATTTGACTGCTTCCCTCACCCAACGCCTTGCCCAACGCATCCTGATTCTGGATGGCGGCATGGGCACCATGCTACAGAATGCTCAGCTCAGCGAGGATGATTTCCGCGGTGAACGCTTCCGCGATTGGCCGTCGGATTTAAAAGGTAACAATGACCTACTAGCGCTGACCTGCCCGGATGTCGTCGCTCGTATTCACCGCGATTATCTGGAAGCTGGCGCGGATATCCTGGAAACCAACACGTTTAACAGCACCCGGTTATCCCAGGCCGATTACGGCATGGAAGACCTGGTGCCCGAGCTTAACCGCGAATCGGCACGCTTGGCACGCGAAGTGTGCGATGCGGTTGCCGCCGAGACCGATATTCCACGTTACGTGGCCGGGGTGCTAGGCCCAACGTCACGCACGGCATCACTCTCTCCAGACGTTAACGACCCCGCAAAACGTAACGTGACGTTTGATGCGCTGCGCGAAAACTACTACGAAGCCGCTAATGCGCTGATCGAAGGTGGTGCCGATCTCATCATGATCGAAACTATCTTTGACACACTCAATGCTAAAGCCGCGATTTATGCGCTTGAAGAGCTGTTTGAGGATCTTGGCCGCCGCCTGCCAGTGATGATCTCCGGCACGATTACCGATGCCTCCGGGCGCACGCTTTCCGGGCAAACCACAGAAGCCTTCTGGAACTCCGTGCGTCATGCCAACCCGCTCTCCGTGGGTTTGAACTGTGCGTTGGGTGCTGAAGAACTCCGCCCCTATTTAGAAGAGCTCTCCACCAAAGCCGATACGTTTGTGTCTGCTCATCCCAATGCGGGCTTGCCCAATGAGTTTGGTGAGTACGACCAAACGCCTGAAGAGATGGCCGCCATCGTCAGCGAGTTTGCCCAGAGTGGTTTAGTCAACATTATTGGTGGCTGCTGCGGGTCAACGCCTGAACATATCCGTGCCATTGCCGATGCCGTGCGCTCTATGGCGCCCCGCAAAATACCCGAGCGCAGCAAAGCGTGCCGCCTGTCGGGTCTTGAGCCGTTTAATATCGAAGCCGACTCCCTGTTTGTTAACGTTGGTGAACGTACCAACGTGACCGGGTCGGCACGTTTTAAGCGCTTGATCGTTGAAGAAGATTTCACCACGGCGCTGGAAGTGGCCCTAGAGCAGGTTGAGAACGGCGCGCAAATTATCGACATCAACATGGATGAGGGCATGTTGGAGTCGAAGGAAGCCATGGTACGCTTCCTGAACTTGATTGCGGGCGAGCCGGACATTGCCCGAGTGCCGATCATGATCGACTCCTCGAAGTGGGACATCATTGAAGCAGGATTAAAGTGTGTTCAGGGCAAGGCCGTTGTTAACTCTATCTCTCTGAAAGAGGGTGAAGCCGCCTTCCGCGAGCAGGCCACGAAATGTCGCCGCTTCGGTGCCGCCATTGTTGTTATGGCCTTTGACGAAGAGGGCCAGGCCGATACCTTTGCCCGCAAAACTGAAATCTGCGAGCGCGCTTACCGGCTGTTAGTGGACGAAATTGGCTTCCCGCCGGAAGACATCATCTTCGACCCGAATATTTTCGCCATCGCCACGGGTATCGAAGAGCACAACAACTACGCCGTCGATTTTATCGAAGCCACCCAGTGGATTCGTGAGCACCTGCCCCACGCTATGGTCTCTGGCGGCGTGTCCAACGTGTCTTTCTCGTTTCGAGGCAACAACCCCGTGCGGGAGGCGATTCACTCGGTCTTTCTCTACCACGCCATTCGTGCCGGACTCACCATGGGTATCGTCAATGCGGGCCAGCTCGCGGTCTACGACGACCTGCCCGCCGAGCTGCGTGAAGCCGTCGAAGACGTCGTGCTCAACCGCCGCAGCGATGGCACCGAACGCCTTCTCGATATTGCCGACAAGTATAAAGGCGATGGCAGCGGTGCTGCCAAGAAGGAGGATCTGGAGTGGCGCAACTGGCCGGTTAACAAGCGGATTGAGCACGCACTGGTCAAAGGCATCACCGCCTACATCGAAGAGGATACGGAAGAAGCACGTGCCCAGGCAGCCCGCCCCATCGAGGTGATCGAAGGCCCGCTGATGGACGGCATGAACGTGGTGGGCGACCTGTTTGGCGCTGGCAAAATGTTTCTGCCCCAGGTGGTCAAGTCGGCTCGCGTTATGAAACAGGCCGTGGCCTACCTGATTCCCTATATCGAAGCGGAAAAGAGCGAAGACACCCAGGCCAAAGGCAAAATTGTCATGGCTACCGTCAAGGGTGATGTACACGACATCGGTAAAAATATCGTCGGTGTCGTGCTGCAGTGTAATAACTACGAAGTGATTGACCTTGGCGTGATGGTGCCCACCGAAAAAATCCTCCAGGCAGCCATTGAACACAAAGCCGATATCATCGGCCTTTCCGGGCTGATCACCCCGTCGCTGGATGAGATGGTGCACGTGGCCAAAGAGATGCAGCGCCGCGGTATGAACCTGCCGCTGCTGATTGGCGGTGCCACCACCTCAAAAGCGCACACGGCAGTTAAAATCGAACCGCAGTACGAGCACCCCGTTATTTACGTGACGGATGCTTCCCGTGCGGTAGGCGTGGCCGGTAAGTTGCTGGCCCCCAATTTGAAATCTGCTTACGTGGCCGAGATTCGCGAAGAGTACGAAAAAGTACGCGAGCGTAACGCCAAGCGCCGCCCGAAAGCCGCCGACCTGGATTACACCCAGGCACGTAAACGGCGCTTTCGCACCGACTGGAATAGCCACACGCCGACGAAGCCGAACACACTTGGCCTGATGACGTTTGACGATTATGACCTTGAAGAGCTGGTAGAACGCATTGACTGGACGCCTTTCTTTATGAGCTGGCAGCTCACCGGGAAGTATCCAAAAATCCTCAATGACGAAGTAGTAGGTGAAGCCGCACAGAACCTATTTGCCGACGCCCAAGTGATGCTACGCAAACTGATTGACGAAAAGCGCGTGCAAGCGCGCGGCGTGATTGGTTTATGGCCCGCTAACAGCGTGGATGACGATGTCATCGAAGTTTACGCTGACGAAAGCCGCACCGAGGTAGTCGAGCGCTTACACCATATTCGCCAGCAAACCACTAAAGGTCGAGATGGCATCTGCTACAGCCTAGCCGACTTTATTGCTCCTAAAGAGAGCGGTAAAGCGGACTGGATTGGCGGCTTCGCGGTCACCACTGGCCACGGTGTCGATGAGCTATCCAAAGCCTATGAAGCGGCCGGCGATGACTACAACGCCATTATGGTGCAGGCGCTTACCGACCGCTTGGCAGAAGCCTTTGCCGAGCGGATGCACGAGCGGGTGCGTAAAGAGTTCTGGGGCTATGCGCCCGAAGAAACGCTGGATAACGACGCGCTGATTGCGGAGAAGTACCAAGGCATTCGGCCAGCGCCTGGCTACCCGGCCTGCCCTGACCATACCGAAAAGGCAACGCTATTCCGCCTGCTTAACGCTTCGGAAAATACAGGTCTTACGCTGACTGAAAACTTCGCCATGTGGCCGGCAGCGGCCGTGTCGGGCTGGTACTTTTCGCATCCGCAATCCAAGTACTTCTCTACCGGCAAAATCACCCGCGACCAAGTTGAAGTGCTTGCCGAGCGTAAGCAGATGCCGCTGGAAGAGATGGAACGCTGGCTGTCGCCGGTACTCTCTTACGACCCCAGCTAAACCGTTCTAACGAATGTCGCCAGTGGTTCATCGCCAGGGAAAGGTCATGCGTTTGGCCTTCCCTATTATGTTGGGCATGCTCTCCCAGAGCGTGCTCAACCTGATTGATGCTGCGCTGATCGGCCATCTAGGCCAAGAGGCTCTGGCGGGCGTAGGCATCGGCGGTTATGCCATGTTTATGATGACGGCACTGGTCTTTGGGCTCTCCTCCAGCGTGCAGTCGCAAACCGCCCATGCTTCAGGTGTTGAAAAAGCTTGCACTGACCAGCCATTCACTACCCAGCCGCTTCGAGCTGGATTAATGATTAGCTTAGCCATTGGCCTGCCGCTCTCATGCCTTGCTTGGTGGCAAGCACCAGCCCTCATCCAACTGATCGCGCCCTCGAAGGAGGTAACGCAGATTGCCCTTGAGTACTTCCGCTGGCGCGTTGTAGCGCTCACGGTGATTGCGCTGACTCTTTGCCTGCGCGGCTACTGGAATGGATTGCAGCAGACGCACCTTTATCTGCGTATTATCGTGTTCGTGCATGTTGTGAACGTCGCCCTCAGCGCGGCGCTGATTTACGGTGTTGGATGGTTACCAGCATTAGGCGTGAACGGCGCCGCTATCGGCACCACTCTGTCGCTTCTGCTCGGGTTATTCATCTGGGCTGTCATTACGTGGCGACAATGCCCTCCGCTAACTCGCCTCTTGCCTCCATGGCATGGCGTGAAGGTTGCTCTGAAGCTCGCGCTTCCCCACTCGCTACAGCAGCTATGGTTTGCCGCAGGCTACGTGGTGCTGTTTTGGCTGCTGGGCCAGTTAGGTACATCCAGCGTGGCCGTGGGCCATGTGCTGGTGAATTTATCTCTCTTACTGATTTTGCCGGGAGTCGGCGTTGGCGTGGCCGCCATGAGCCTTGTAGGCGAGGCCCTAGGCCGCGACGATCAACAGGCCGCCCACCGCTGGGGCATTGACGCGTTAAGTGTTGCCGGTATGCTGCTGACTGTTTTAGCGTTACCCATGCTTGTTATGCCCGAGCCCATTTTAAGCATCTTCTTTACCGATGAGTCGCTGGTGCAGTTGGGGAGACTGCCGCTGCAAATCACCGGCTTGATGATTGTGCTTGATGCTGCCGCGCTGGTGCTGGCGCAGGCATTGATGGGCGCAGGTGCGCAGCGTACCGTCATGCTGCTGACGCTGGGCATGCAGTGGCTACTCTTTTTGCCGCTGGCCTGGTGGGTGGGCATTTGGCTTGGCTATGGCCTTGTCGGTGTATGGTTGTCGCAGCTCTTTTACCGGCTTCTCAACTCCAGCAGCTTTTTGTGGGTATGGCAGCGACGCCGCTGGCTAGCCCACGGCTTTAAGATTGATGCTTCTAAATAGCATTTAACGATAAAAAGATAATTATATATTCTTTTGTAGAATATGACGCCCGCGTTAAGGTGACGGCACATTACCGTCCGTCTCGACGTGACCATTTCGCTTTTAGCAGGATCGTGCCCCATGTACCGTTATGATATTCACGACCAAACGCTGGTTGAGGAGCGCGTAGCTCAGTTCCGCGATCAGATGGAACGCTACCAAGCTGGACGTTTGGGAGAAGAAGAGTTTCGCCCGCTACGGCTGCAAAACGGCCTGTATATTCAAAAGCACGCGCCCATGCTGCGCATTGCCATCCCTTACGGGATGCTAGCAGGCGCCCAACTGCGTGCACTGGCCGATATCACCCGCCGCTACGACCGCGGCTACGGTCATTTTACGACGCGCCAAAACCTGCAGCTCAACTGGCCTGCGCTGGAAGACGTGCCAGATATCTTAGCTGAGCTGGCCAAAGTACAGATGCACGCTATTCAAACCAGCGGCAACTGCATTCGTAACACCACTAGCGACCAGTTTGCTGGTATTGCCAACGATGAAGTGGAAGACCCACGCCCCTGGTGCGAGCTTATTCGTCAGTGGTCTACCCTGCATCCGGAATTCGCCTATCTGCCACGCAAATTCAAAATTGCCGTGAGCGGTGCTGCCCAAGATCGCGCGGCTATTCAAGTGCACGATATTGGCCTGCGCCTGTGGCGCAACGATGACGGCGAGCTGCGCATTAAAGTGCTGGCCGGTGGTGGTCTGGGCCGCACGCCCATGATTGGCGATGTGGTGCGCGAAGACCTGCCCTGGCAGCACCTGCTGACGTATCTTGAAGCCTGCGTACGGGTTTACAACCAGTTCGGCCGCCGGGACAACAAGTTCAAGGCGCGCATTAAGATATTGGTGAAAGCGCTAGGCATTGAAGAATTCCGCCGCCGGGTTGATGAAGAGTGGGCCTACCTGAAAGATGGCCCGCAGACCCTTAACCAAGCAGCGGTCGAGGCAGCCAAGGTGCACTTCCCTGAACCCGAGCGTCGCCCGGTAGCAGCGAGCGCCACGGAAGATTTCGACAAGCTACGCAGTGAAAACCGCAGCTTTGCGCGCTTTGTGACCAATAACGTGACCGACCACAAAGTGCCGGGCTACAAAGCCGTCACGCTGTCGCTGAAGCGCCGTGAGCACGCACCGGGGGATGTCACCGCTGACCAGATGGAAGCCGTTGCTGATTTGGCTGACCGCTACAGCTTTGGTGAAGTGCGTGTTACTCACGAGCAGAACTTGGTGCTATCAGATGTGCCGGTTGACGAGCTAGAAGCGCTGTGGAAAGAGCTGGACGCGCTCGGCATGGCCAACCCCACGGTTGGCACGCTGAACGACATTATCTGCTGCCCCGGTGGCGACTACTGCGCCCTTGCCAATGCGGTCTCTATTCCAATTGCCCAGGCGCTTCAAGAGCGGTTTGAAGACTTAGACTTCCTTTACGACCTTGGCCCGCTGGACCTGAACATTTCAGGCTGCATGAACGCCTGTGGTCACCACCACGTCGGCCACATTGGTATTTTGGGGGTCGACAAGAAAGGCGAAGAGTACTACCAAATCTCGATTGGCGGTAACTCCACCGATGATGCCTCACTGGGTAAAATCTTGGGCCCCTCTTTCTTCCGTGAAGACGTGCCGGGCGTGGTTGAGAAAGTGCTGGAAGTCTACGTGGCCGAGCGTCACGAAGATGAGCGTTTCTTGGATACTTATCGCCGCATTGGCCTAAAACCCTTTAAGGAGCGTGTTTATGCCCAGCAATGACACCCAAACCGAAGTGGTTGAACAAACCCCGGTTCATGTAGATCATTTAATTGAAAACGGTGAGCTGGCCGCTGAAAATGCCTGGTGTGTCTCATACGATGCCGAGGCGCTACCCGAGCAGCGCCCTGCGTTTGTTCCACTGGCGCTATGGCAGGCGAACCAGGACGACAACGAACTCGCCCCCCTGCTCACGAGTGACACTGAACTCACTACCGAGCTTGGCAGCACGTTGAAAGGCGCTTCTGCCATTGCCGTAGACTTTCCGGCATTCACCGATGGTCGCGGCTACACCATCGCTCGCCTGCTGCGCGAGCGTTATGGCTATACAGGCGAAATTCGTGCGGTTGGCGATGTGCTGGTGGATCAGTTGGATTACATGCGCCGCTGTGGTTTCTCCGCCATGGCACTGCGTGATGACCAGCATCCAGAGGATGCCCTTCGCGCTCTGAACGCCTTTAGCGTACGTTACCAAACCGACGTTGAAGAGCGCCAAGCGCTATTTGAAAAGCGTTTAACGGCTAGCCATTAAACCGCTCTACTGCACTACAAACGCCGACAGGGGCCAGCCCTTGTCGGCGTTTTTGGTTTAACCACGCCGTTTCTGCTGGCGCTCGCGATTATTGGCTTTGGCGCGATCACTTTTACGCAGCATCACCCAGGTTGCGCCTAATCCCCCTTCGGAGGGCTGAGCCGATACATAGGCTTGCACCTCATCAAACTGAGTGAGCCACTTGGCAATATAAGAGCGCAGTACGTTGGCCGGGCTATCCAGCTCCCGCCCACGGCCGTGAACGATTAATACCGAGCGCAGGTCGTGCGCATAGGCCTCTTGGATGAAGGGAAACAGCATTCGCCGGCACTCTGCCAGCGGGCGCCGTAGCATGTGCAGTTGCGCCTGCACACTGTAGCCACCGTGCTTTAATTTATCGACGACCCCTTGTTGAATGCCCTCTCGGCGAAACTCAATAGGATCAAACGGGGGCAGCAGATCAACAAAGTCGTCGGATAAAAAATTACGCTCATCTAAGCGCTCTGCAGCGCTTTCACGTCTGGCCAGCTGGGCTTCTGAGGGCCGTTGACGTTGGGGGCCTGTGTCTGCACGGTTACGCTGGGGAAGTGGCTTCACATCGCCAACGAGTGCGCGGAAATCCATCTCATCACGAAGTGACTGGCTCATAACAGGCTCCTCCGATAGGGTCCGATGCTTAGTCTGATGCCTAAGCGACGATGCTTATCGTAGCAAAATCACCGACACTGCTTAAGACTTGTCTTACGGCGGTCAGTTCTTCACCCTAGATAGCCATTCGTTGCCTAGGACATCAGCATGATTTGGTTAAAGCGGTCAGTGGTAGTCTCGCTACTCTGCCTAATGGGAGTGGCCACTTGGCTATGGTTGACCATGCTTAGCCCATGGTTCTACGAACGCCCGGAAGAGCTGCCGGACATCGAACAGCGCACGCACCAGGTCTTTGTTTATGGCACGCTACGTTACTTGCCCATTCGATGGGTGGTGATGGGCACCTCAGGCTCGCCTAAGCCTGCCCGCCTAGACGGATTTGAACGCCAAGGGCTGGATCTTTCCCGCAACGCAGACAGTCATGTCGATGGCCTACTGCTGACCGTTTCGCCCGAGGCCTTGCAGCGGCTGGACCGCTACGAGCGGCTGGGCATTCGCTATGAACGCGTTGAACAGACACTCGCGGATGGTAGTACTGCCTGGGTATACGTGCGACTCCCCATGGTAAGTGAGCTCGACATCCACCCTCCTGCCCACCGGATAGCTCTGGTAACATACGACTAGTTTTTTGTGGCCGTAGAGTCCCACCGACGGTCGCCACCCCTACTGTTTAGGACACGCCATGAGTGAAGCCACGCCGTACGTATTAATTCTGTATTACTCCCGTTCAGGAGCCACTGCAGACATGGCACGCCAACTAGCTGCGGGCGTTGAAAGCATCCCTGGTATTGAGGCGCGCTTGCGCACCGTGCCAGCAGTGTCGCCAACCTGTGAAGCGGTGGATCCAGAGATCCCAGAGGAGGGGGCTGTTTATGCAGACCTGGATGACTTGCGCCACTGCAGCGCGCTAGCGTTAGGTAGTCCGACGCGGTTTGGCAATATGGCAGCACCGTTAAAGTATTTTCTCGACACCACCAGTAGCCTCTGGATGAACGGTGCGTTAATTGATAAACCCGCCAGCGCCTTCACCTCCACGTCCAGCTTGCATGGCGGCCAAGAAAGCACGCTATTGACGATGCTGGTACCGCTACTCCATCACGGCATGGTGTATGCGGGCATTCCCTACAGTGAAACCGAGCTGCTGAACACTCAGCACGGCGGCACGCCTTACGGGGCTAGCCATGTGTCAGGGGCGCGCAGTGATCGCCCGGTAGACGAGCACGAACGGGCTCTGTGCAAGGCACAAGGTAAACGGCTCGCGAAACTAGCGCTGGCAATGCACAAGATGCGCCTGGAGGAAACACCATGAGGCAGTGGTTAGAGGGGCTTGAGGAGAAACACGGGCTCGATAAATTAACTCGACAAGCACGACAGTTAGTAATCATCAGCTTTGTGCTGCTACTGCTACTGGTGATTTATCGTGGATTCTTTGTACAGGGCGATACGTTTAACTGGCGGCCAGTCGTGGCGTTTGTGCTTCCACTGGTGCTGTTCTTGCCGTCTATTATTGGCCAGAGAGCTCGTGGGCACGCTTGGCTTGCGTTCGTCAGCCTGCTCTACTTCACCCAAGGCGTTATGTTAGCCACGTTACCGGGGCAAGGCATGCGCGGCGTTCTGGAGGCCTTAGTAGCTCTGGCGCTATTTACCGGCTGCATGGGCTATGCGCGCTTTCGTAGCCGCCAGCAGCGCCTTAACGGCTAGCCACTGCTAATAAAACCAGAGCCAGCCACTCACGCCTGCTGCTACCAGCAACGCGCCAATCGCATAGCGCCTTTGTGCACGGTAAGCGGCAGGCTTTTCATCCGCTGGCGCGTTTGAAAAGCGCTTCATACCCGTCAGCATAGCGGGTACTAAGCGCTCGCCCTGCAGGGTATGCCAAACCAAACCCACCAGATGCAAACCAATCAATATCAGCAACAGGTCGCTATTCAACGAATGCAGCCGGGCCAGCACGTCACCTACTGATGGGCCCAAAAGCCCATACAGCGGTGCCTGAAAGAAAATATCGTCGCTCAGAAATAGTCCGCTGAGCGCTTGAAAACCCAGTGACACTAGTAGTAGCACCACCATCCACCCGCCTACCGGGTTATGGCTTGCATAGTGCGGTGCACGCCGTGTCATCAGCGCTTTGGCGTACCCGGCCGTCTTCTTCGGGCCGTATAAAAAAAGTGCTAAACCGAGCGTAGGGCGAGCCTACCAACCCCCAAATAAAACGAAATACCAACAGGCCAATAATGATGTAGCCTGACTGAGCATGCACTTCGATAGGAAATAAAAACGGTTGCCCCGTGGTTTTGGTGGTGTAAAACGAAATCACCACCGCCGCCAACAGGGACCAGTGAAACAAACGAATTAACTTATCCCATACGGCTATGCGTGTCGTGCGACTCTGCATCAAGCTATCCTCTAACGTCATACTGGTAGAGTTTCTCATTTATTGCTGTGTTCTCATAGAACGATTCAGCGCGCCTGCTAACGCTTTGCTACTGCTCTTATCGTTTGCAACCACAAACCGAACAACACTTGAGCTTTATCGGTAGACCAGCGAATATGACAATAATGCAACTTATCACTGCAAGGGAGCTTCACCGATGACACGAAAGATTGCCGACGTCAGGCGTGACTATGAGGGTGGACGTTTAGAAGAAGCGCAAACCCCAGATAACCCGTTTGTCATGTTTGATGAGTGGTTCAGCTTAGCGCTGGAAAGCGAAGGCAAGGATGGCAATGCCATGACCCTCGCCACGGTGGACAGCCAGGGTCGTCCTCATGCACGCGTTGTGCTGCTTAAGGGATTCGATGAGCAGGGCATGGTGTTTTTCACCAACTACCATAGCTATAAAGGCAGCGAGTTAAACAACGTGCCTTATGCTGCCTTGACGTTCTGGTGGCCCTCCTTATCACGCCAAGTACGCATCGAAGGCCCAGTGGAGCAAGTGTCTGCAGAAGAGTCAGACGAGTATTTTGCCAGCCGCCCGCGCGGCAGCCAGTTAGGGGCTTGGATCGCGACCCAAAGCGTGGTCATTCCAGATCGCAACTGGATTGAGGAGCGTCAAAAGCGCTTTGAACAGGCTTACGAAGGCCAGGATATTCCGCGCCCTATCCATTGGGGCGGCTACCGAGTAAATCCTGAAATGATCGAGTTTTGGCAAGGGCAACCCAGCCGTTTGCACGACCGCCTGCGCTATGAGCGCCGTGATGGCGGTGAGTGGAGCCGGTTCCGTTTAGCGCCCTAATCATCTAGCGCGACATGTCATTCAACAAATGGCCTGCCGGTATTCCAGCAGGCCATTTGTTTGAGCGTGGCTTAGGCTTAATCCGGCTGGCTCTCCAAGCGGTGCCGTTGCCACTCGCTGTCGGGTTCGTTTAGCCGTAACACTGCATCAATCACCTGCTCTTCCATGTTGTACCGACAGCGGAAGCCAAGGTGCTTCATCAGTGCCCGCATCGGGTGGTTATCCACCATGATCTTGCCGATCATTTCGAGCGTGCCGATGCTGGTGCAGTAGTCGATCATCTTCTTCATCAGCAGGCTGCCAATGCCCAGCCCCTGAAGATCATCCCGAATGATAATAGAGAACTCAGTGCGGATATTGTCTGGATCATTCCAAACCCTCACCACTCCCAGCATCTCCTTACTGCCATCATCGTGCTGATGCTCGGCAATAAATGCCATTTGCCGGTCATAGTTGATATGCGACAGGATGGAGAGGTCCCGCTGGGTAAGGTTCGACTTGTTGTGGAAGTAGCGAAAACGAATGCTCTCTTCCGATAGCTGGCGGTGGAAGGTAGTAATGAGCGGAGCATCCTCGGCGCGAATAGGCCGCACCTCCACCTGCCAGCCGTTATTGAGTGTGACCCACTCCCTGAGCTCTTCCGGGTAAGGCATGATCGCAAAGCGTGCGGGGTGCCCCAAATCCATCGCAAAATCGACTGCCAGCATGCCGTCACGGTTTAGCAGCAGCGGGTTGAGCTCCAAACCACGCAGATCCGTCAGGTCAGAGGCCATTTGTGACAGCTTAACCAGCAGTTGGCAAAGGTGCTGAATATCTCGCTCGGGGTCGGCAGAGTGCTCACGAATCAATGACGCCGCATGAGTGCGGCCCACTACATCTGAGGCGAGGCTCATATTGAGCGGCGGCAGCGCCACTTGGCGGTCGGCAAGTACGTTAACCTTGTAACCGCCAATACCGAAGACGATCAGCGGCCCAAACACGGGGTCCCGTGTGATGCCTGCACAAATTTGCATAGAGTGTTTGCCACGCTGCATGGGCTGTAAGCAGTACTCACGAATGGCGTGTTCGGGAAATTTCTCTTGTACTTTATCGCCTAACCGCCGCACACCCTCAGCGACTTGCTCCGGCGTTTCCAAGTCTTGCAGCAGCCCAGCGGAAATTTTATGCGGGTGCTTGCGATAGCGATAAGGCCGGCAGTTACCCTCATGAACCACTTTCAGCGCCTTGGGCCCCGGAAAGCGCTCGGCGACCACCAAAGCCTCTTCTGGCGAGTGCACATAGGCGCTGGTGGCGGTAGGAATGCCGTAAGCCTCCAACACTTGCGCGGTTTCAGAGTGGGTGAGTGTCTGCCTGCCCTGCTCTTTTGCCTGCTTGATCAGTGCTCGGCATTCTGCACGTATTTCCGGGCTGGTAGAAAACGGCAGGCTGGGGGGGATTTCATGCAGCAGCGCCTGCACACGCTGGTAATCCACCATGTGCATAAACGCCTTCACTGCCTTTTCAGGCGAGGTATAGGTGGGAATCCCTGCCAGGTTGCAGACATGGCGAGCATTTAGCGCTTCTTTCAAGCCCATCCAGCTAGTGAGTAAATTACGCTTAAAGGTTTTACGGTGATCGATCAGCGCTTGGGCGGTGACCTGGGAAGGCGCTAACCTCGTGGGGGCATGCACTACCAGCACGGCATCCACATTAGGGTCAGCGGTGACGATTTGCAGCGCCTCCACAAAACGCTCTGGCGTCGCGTTACCGCCTAAGTCCACAGGGTTTTCACCCGGCTTACTCATATCCACTTGGCTTTTATGCAGAGCCGCCTGGGTGTCTGGGCTGAACTCAGCGAGCTTGCCACCCGCGCTAATCAGCTTATCGATGGCCAGCATGGCAGGCCCAAGCCCGTTGGAAACAATCGCCAAACGGTCGCCGTGTAGTGGCTTCATGCGTGATAGCGTCTCCAGCGCATCGAGCATTTCATCCGAATCGTTTACCCGAACCACGCCTGCACGGGCGAAAGCAGCATCGAACACCACGTCGCGATTGGCGATTCCCGGTGTAGGGGGCATGCTGGAAATATCCGACTGCGGCGTGCGGCCGCTTTTGATCGCCACCACCAAACGGTTACGGGAAGCATCCCGTACGGAGGTCATAAAGTGCTGGGCATCCGTTACCCGCTCCAGGTGCAATAAGATGGCCTGAGCAGGGGAAAACTGGTTCACATAGTCGATCAAATCAGGCAGCAGGACATCAACGCTGTCCCCTACGGTAATCAAATGGGAGAAGCCAACATCGCGACCCGCTGCCCAGTCGATCATCGCGTTGGCCAGCATCCCTGACTGGCCTAGGTAGGCGACCCTGCCGGCTTTAACCGGCTGGCTGGCGTAGGAGGCATTGAGCTTTTTGCCGGGCACAATCAGCCCCATACACTCCGGACCAAGCACACGAATGCCTGACTCCCGGGCAGCTTGCAGCATGCGTTGACGAATAGAGCCTTTACTGCCCTCTTCACGGTCAAGGTAGGCCCCACCAGAGAGCACCAAAGCGGCTTTTACGCCAAACTTTCCGAGCTTTTTAATCAGTTTGGGGACGCCCTCAATAGGCGAACACACTACTGCAAGGTCTGGCACTTCCGGCAGCTCATCAACCGTACGCACACAGTCAACGCCAAACACCGTCTCGTAGCCCTTGAGGTTAACGGCCCAGAGCTTACCTCTAAAACCACCCTCTTGAAGGTTGCCCAAAACCAAACCACCCAAGGACTCAGGCTTTTCAGAGGCACCGAACACGGCCGCCGAACGAGGTTCGAAAAAATGATGCAAAAAACGTGTGCTCACGAATGTGCCTCCCCTGGAGTGAATGACTACTGTGTACGACTTATTGACACTGTCGCGCAAGTCCCCGTGGCGATTAAGGTAGCTTTATTGTTATCGGAGCGCTTGCATGATCACTGCCTACCTTACCCACCCCGACTGCGCATTGCACCACATGGGGCCAGAACACCCTGAAAGCCCACTGCGGCTGGAGGCAATTCGTGCGCGCCTATCACTCTCTGGGCTATTGCAGCAAACCATGCAAGCCGATGCGAAAGAAGCCTGCGATGTGGCCTTGGCAAGAGTACACCCCCTTCGCCACCTAAATGCGCTGGAAAAGTGCCTTCCCAAAGAGGGGATTGTCACGCTGGACAGCGACACTATGATGAACCCAGATAGCCTAAAAGCCGCACGAGTAGCCGCAGGTGCAGTCGTGCGTGGTGTTGATCAGGTGTTTAAACGCCAGGCAGATAACGTATTTTGCGCCGTTCGTCCGCCTGGGCACCATGCAGAAGCTGCGGATGCGATGGGCTTCTGCTTTTACAACAACATTGCCGTGGGAGCCGCTCACGCAAAGGCCAAATACGGCGCTAAGCGCATCGCCATTCTCGATTTTGATGTGCATCAATGTAACGGCACTATCGATATTTTTAAAAATGACCCCGAAGTACTGATTTGCACTAGCTTTCAGTACCCCTTCTACCCGTGGCGTTACCTGCGCAGCGAATGGCAGAACGTAGTGAACACGCCGTTAGAAGTAGGCACGGCAAGTCAGGAGTACCGTCGCGTGATAGAGCATCAGTGGCTGCCCGCACTGCACGCGTTCAAACCCGATCTCGTGATGCTATCGGCAGGCTTTGACGCACATAAAGATGACCCTATGGGCGACATCTGCCTAGAGGATGAAGATTTCTACTGGGTAACACACTTGGCTATGGAAATCGCGGCGCTCTACGCCGATAACAGAGTCGTGTCTGTGTTGGAGGGTGGCTACAACCCCACGTCATTGGCTAGCGGTGCCGAAGCACACCTGAAAGCGCTCTTGGGCCTGCCCTTCAACAATGTTCCCTAGCCGCACCCGCGGTTAGGGAGCTGTGGTACTATGCAGCCACTATGTTGGCCTCCATTCTACGTGACCGTTATGACCGCCACTTCTGAAGAGCACGCAGCGCTGCGCATCGCGTCAGGGCGCAAACCTTTTGTCGAGCCGTTACGCCTGGGCGAGCGCCTCAAGCAAATTCGCCTTGCCAATCAGTGGACGCTGGAAGATGTGAGCCAGCGCACCGGCATTGCTCGCTCCACGCTCTCCAAAATCGAGAACGATCAGGTGTCGCCGACGTTTAGCGTGGTGCAGAAACTGATTAGTGGTCTCAATATCGACCTGCCCCAACTCTTTACGCCACCCAAACGCGAACGCTACACCATGGGTAGGCGCGATCTCACGCGGAAAGGAAAAGGGCAGTTGCACCCTACTCCCACCTACGAGCATGAGCTGCTGGGCCATCAGCTTGCGCAAAAGCGCATGATTCCGTTTAAAACCATCGTACGGGCGCGTAGTTTCGAAGAGTATCACCAGTGGGTGCGTCACGATGGCGAAGAGTTTTTGATGGTGCTGCACGGCGACATCATGCTTTATACAGAATTTTATGCGCCGCTGGTACTGGCCGAGGGCGACAGCATCTACTTCGATAGTGACATGGGCCACGCCCTAGTCTCTACCAGCCAAGACGATGCTGTCGTGCTATCGGTGTGTACCCGAGGGGATTTGGTTTAGCGCTAAGGTTGCTTACTACAAGCAGTTCGTCGGCTTCGGCAACCCAGCAATACGAGCCAAACGTTTCGGCGGGCTGCCGGGAAATAGGCTCATTAAATAGACCGAGCGCCCTTTTTCCTCACCTAATGCTTGCTTGGTGGCTTTGACTAGCGGTCGCATCGCTGGTGCCATTTCATAGCGGGCATAAAAATCCCGCACCACGCGAATGAGCTCCCAGTGCTCCTCTGTAAGTGTTAGCTCTTCATCCTTAGCTAACAAATCGGCAACCCCCTCGTCCCAGTCCCCTTGCTCTACTAAATAGCCCTCAGGGTCGAGTTTGATTTGTTTATTAGCATCAAGATAACGGTATAAATTTTCATCACTCATTGATTTAGTACCATGACAGAATCTTAGTATGCTGCTCAGTCAGTTCGACAAAGCCTTCCATATCCACCAGGATTGCTTGGCTATTGAGCGCAGCTCCGCTTAAGCCGCGAGAAGCCGCATCCTCTTTTAGCACACACACGCTCACATCAGCCGCCGCATCCCAACCTTGCCAATCAGCATGCAGTAACGCCTGCACGGCATCTTCAATCAGCAAAATACCATCGCCCTCCGCAACGATAGAGAGCATCTGCGCGGCCGCTTCGCTGTGCGGGGGCTTGTTCAGAATATGTAACATGTCGCTGCCCGTTTAAAAATTCATGACATAGGAGTAACGCTGTACCAATGCGGGTAAGGTATCGTCGGCCACCACCGTGGCCCCATCCACTAGTTGGGCTGCTTGCAAGTTCAACGCATCCAGCGCGCTTTGAGGCACTAGCAGCTGGTCGATATCATACATCTCCAGCATATCAATGGTCGGTAGCGTTGCCTTTTGTCCTGGCGCACCGGCTGCCTGCTCTTTGAGAAGCGCCAGCACTCCCTGGCCAAGAAACAATAGACTAACCGTTTGGCCAAAAGCCGCAGCGACCAGCGCTACATCTAGCCCTTCTCTCAAGGCATTGGAGCTATAGGGGGCATGGCGAATAATCACTAGCCGCTCGTGTTCATGACTCATTGGGCGCTCTCCTAGGCAAATGTGATTAAACGGTCACAACGCTGCTGAAGCGTCAGCAGTTGCCCTAACCCGGTTAACTCAAATGGCGTATCCAGATTAAAGTGCGTTTGCCCATGGCGTTTTGCCTCAGCTTCACTCATTACGCCACGGCGCAGCGCCGCCGCAATGCACACGTCCAGCATCACGCCATGCTCATGATGCAGCGCTATCCAAGCGTCGCGCATGTTGAGTTCATCCTGCGGAGGTGTCATTAAGCTGGAGGCGTTATGAATCCCTTCTTGATAGAAGAATACGCCCGCCACTTGATGGCCTCGGCTGATCACTGCTTTAGCAAAGCGCAGTGCCGAATGAGGTGCCGCACTTGTGTAGGGGGCACCCATGACTAATAAGCCGTACTCCATTGCATCATCTCGTGCCAATTCAACGAAAAAAAAACAGACCCTACTGAGTAGGGTCTGTCATTGATGTCACTTCGATCAAGTGATCGCGTTCTTACTACCCAATCAATCGTTGCTCATGATGCCCAGAATAGACAGCAGGCTGACGAACAGATTGTAGATAGAAACGTACAGCGTCACGGTAGCGAGGATGTAGTTGGTCTCGCCAGCGCGGTGCACAATTTCGCTGGTTTGATAGAGAATCGCGGCAGACGCAAATAGCACGAAGCCTGCAGAAACCATCAGCGACAGCGCAGGAATGTTGAAGAAGATGCCTGCAACCATCGCCAGAATCAACACGATGGCACCTGCCATCAGGAAATTGCTGAGGAAGCTGAAATCTTTCTTCGTGGTCAACGCAACCGCAGAGAGGCCAATAAACGTCAGGCCGGTCATAGCCAGCGCATTCATAATCAGCGCACCGCCATTAGGCAACGTTAGGTACGCAGAAATAATTGGGCCCAGGGTAAAGCCCATAAAGCCAGTAAACGCAAAGGTCGACAGCAGTCCAACTGCGGAGTTAGCTGTTTTGTGAACCAGGAACATCAGGCCATAAGCACCGATGAAGAATACAAAGATATTCATCTGCTGGATGCCCATCGCCACTGAGGCACCCGCTGTAACTGCGGAGAACAGCAGCGTCATTGCCAACAGTGCGTAGGTATTGCGCAAAACCTTGTTAGCACTGGCACCGCTCACCGCGCTATGGGTTTGCGTTCTCGCCATATTCGAATCGTTAAAAGCCATGTATCTATGCTCCCTAGTAGTCATACTATCAACGGACAAGCATGCCGTTACCTAGTTCCAGACGCAAGTCTTTGTCTTCCACGCAATTCGCACGTTTTTACGCATCTCCTCTCGGCATGCTTTAACTCCCACATCGACTTGGACACTACAATGCGCTTTAAAATCCCCACTCCCCTCTCAGTAACGGGTATTTCTACACTTTCTGCCCTTACCTTTTCCACCTTATTACTTTCCACAACGGTCTATGGCTATACCCCTAGCGGCAAAGACATCACTTACGGCCTGAATGGCGAGAGTTTTGAAGGTTATTTGGTCTCCGCTGGAGAAGACGCTAAAGGCAGCGTGCTCATCGTGCCTCAGCGCTGAGTAGCTCGCCCCTCAAACGGCAACCGGCTGCCAGCCTTCTGGCGAATAGCGCTCAAGGCCGTTATCCCCCATCCGGGTGAGCCACAGCCAGCGGTGGTTGATTAAATCGGCCACCACCGGCTGGCGTTCAATAATCGCTTCGATGCGTTCTCTGGGCGCGTCGATCACCACGGTTAAGCGCAACGGCTCGTGATGAAGCTTCTCGCCATCGCGCAGCGACTGCTCCGGCAGGCCAATGCGCAGTTGGGGCGAATTACCTTCAATAACGCCCACATGGCCACCCACCACTGAATGCAGCAGCTTATTGCCAGCGCCGTACAGCCCAGGCACCACGGTAGACGCGTAGTACTGCAGGTTGATCCAACTGGCCACCAGCATCGGTGCCATCATCAGCCCTTCTAACACCTTGCCTTCTGGATCTTGCTCTGGGTGGTAGTCGTGCAAGAACGCGCGCCCTTCCAACGCTTTCCCTTGGGTACGCGCCCGTGGCGCTAAAATAAGCGCGGCGTTATTTACCAACCCCCACTCAGGCCGTGGTTGCGACCAGTCGGCACCGCGCGTAGCGAAGGTTTTCAGGCGCTCAATAGGGTCGGCGTCATCCACCCCCAGGTCAGGTGCCCGCTCTAGACGAGTAGCCTCACCCGCCACGTGTACACCGCTTTCAAATGCGGCCAGCGCGTCTTCTAGCGCTTCGGGCATCTGCTCATCCCGATAGACGTGCACGCGGTCGGTGAGCGTGCAGTGGGTGGCGGCCAATACGTGAAAAGGGCTGGGCAACGTCATACCTGCGTGTTGTACGGCCTGCTGTACTTCCGGGTCGTTCAGCAGCGCAGCGGCCACTCGCGCATTCATGCCGCCGCCCTGCCCGCCGCAGGCCCCGCAGGTCAGCCCGGCGTGATGCGGGTTGTTTTCGCTTTGGGAGTCGTGGCCCACCAGCACCAGCAGCGACGCCGTGGGGGTTCCCAGCAGCGTTAGCAGGTTTTTCGCCAGCGCTATTTTTTCATGGCGGGCAATTGGCTCGCCGTCGTAGGTGTGAAAAAGCCCGGCGGGCGCTTCGCACTGGGGCACGGTTGCCTGTTTACGCAGGCTGTCTTTGATCAGCTTCCAGCCCCAGGCAATGCCGGTTGTTTCCACCAGAGTGAAGGTTGAAAGCGGCGCGTACTTCGCGTGGCGCACGCTTTGGCGCTGGCTCTCTTTTTGATAGCGCTGAACGCCCCGCTGCTGCGGCTGCAAAGAGCCCACCCGATAAGCAGGTTTTAACAACCCCGGCACGCGGGGCTGGGCACGCTCAGGCCCTGTAGCCGCATCGGCCACCGGCATAGCGAAGAACCCCGCGACGCCTAATGTGGCAACGGTAGGGGTGGCCTGCTCTAAATGGCGACGGAACCGCTCAGAGCGTACATCGATACAGAACGCAGCCTGTACCTTGGGAGCGGAGGAAGACTCGGCACTCGGCGCGGCTAACGTTATGGCTAGCGCCCGCTGATAGCCCAGCTCATAGGCATGCTGCCAACACCACAGCGCCTCATGCGCAGAAGTAATGCCCGCATCGGCGGTTTGCCACTGGGCAAACCACTCGCTCTGTTGGATGCTGGTGAGCTGGTCAACGCCTATCCACTCCCATGCCAGTACCATGGCAGCCAGCTGGGTAATGCCCGCCTCTGCCTGCTGGTGGGCGGTATGCCAACCAATGCCTTGGCACCAGGAAGCCCAGCCGTTAATCCGTAACAACAGGGTGTGGGCCAGTACTTCAAACGCTTCTGGGGTGAGCGCCCAATCCTCAGCTATTTGCTCAACCGCTGCTGTGGGGTCATCTGGCAGAGCTTGTAACGCCTGGCGCTGCGCTTTAGGCCAGCGCAGATCGTGTTGTGCCGACGTTTTCCAGAAGTGATAAAGCGAAGGCACAAAACGGCTTGCCCAGCGCTGTTGATGGTGATCGAAGTAGCTCGCACAGCTCTCCGCCAGCGGTTCAAACCCGTCATGCCCTGCCAGGGAATCCCAGGCGCTGCGTAGCGGCGTTACCGGCTTTGGCGGTGTTGCCAAGTAGCTCACTAAGCTCTGCTCGCTATAGGCGTAGCCGCCTTGGCGCAGCACCTGCTGCAGGTCTTGCGGGGTAATCCGGCCCGATTCCCAAGCATTACGATAAAACTCGGCAGGCATGGTCATCGGCTGCCCGGCCCGGCGGCTGAGCGCTTGGCTCACCTGCTCAATGGGCTGATGCTTCAGGCCCCACCAGGGGTTGACCGCAATCCACTGGTCCAGCGGCCACACCGGGGCAATGGCGTCGGTCGCGCGCTTTAGCGCATCGCGATACTGCTCTGGCGACGGCACTGACGAATGGTGTGAGGATGTGTCTACGGCAATAGGCTGACTCATGACCACTCTCCTTTTAAACCAGGGGCAAGCGATGAAGGACGCGACCAGGCACGAATGGGGGCTACCGCATCCACCGCACGCTGAAACGGCAGTGCCAGGTAAAGCCCCTGGCTAAAGTGAACGCGCCAGCGGGCTACCCAGGCAGCCTGAGGGAACAGCGTGACGGCTCCAGCGGCCAACACTAGGCTTGCCAGCATCAGTGTCCCTAAAAGTCCTGCCGTGAGTGTTAAGGGCGTGTAGGCGCTGGGCAGTGCAGGTGCCAGCACGCTGTGTAGCAAGGCATACAACGGCACCAGGGCAAGCGCCATCCCTACCAGCGCTAAACGCTTGGGTTTGGCGGTGCCCACCGGCATGCCCAACAGCGTGCTGCCCACCGCCAAGCTAAGCAGTGCACCCAGCAGCGGATTATGGCTAACCAGCGAGGGCCACAGCATCAGTACCATCGCCGCGACAGCGGCCGCAGGCAGCACAAGAGAAAGACGCTGACGCAGCGGTGCAAGCGGCAGGCGCTCACAGCGCGAGGCCCTCACGGTACGGCCAGACGCCAAGAAGGAGTGAGCTTTGTAAAGCGAGTGCGCCAACAGGTGAGCCAGCGCCAAGGTGTACGCCCCTACGCCAATTTCAAACAGCATAAAGCCCATTTGCGCGCAGGTAGACCACGCCAGAGCATGCTTGACGGAGGTTTGGGTCAGCATCGTCATCACCGCGACCAGTGCGGTAAAACCACCCACCGCAATGAGCAGGTAGTGGCCCAGCGTTAGGCCATCAAACACCGGGAACAAACGCAGCCACACAAAGCCCCCCAGGTTAATCACCCCCGCATGCAGCAGCGCGGAAACCGGTGTGGGGGCTTCCATGACTTTGATCAACCAGCCATGCATCGGCACCTGGGCGCATTTGCACAGTGCCGCGATGGCCAGCGCCACTGAGGCGGCCTCCACCTGCCAGCCGCTAGAGGACGCCGCAGCGGCCGCAAACAGCTCAGGTAGCTGAAAGGTACCGAAACGTGCATATAAAAGCACTACCGCTACAACCAGCGCCGCATCGCCTATACGGCTAACCACAAATTTTTGCCATGCCGCCCGTTGGGCTTCCACACGCTCAGGGTAGAGCGTTAATAAGTGGTGCAGCGCCACACTCACTCCCACCCAGGCAATCAGCATCACGACCAAGTGATGGGTAAAGACCAGCAGCATCACGCTTGCCAGCACCACCAAACACCAGGGCAAAAACCGACGCTCGCCACGGTCGCCCTTTAGGTAGTTCTCTGCAAAACGCAGCAGCACCGTGCCTAACAAGCTGATCAGTAGCGCCATCCACACGGCCAAACCATCCGGATACAAGCCCAGCGGCTGAGCGGCTTCGGGCAGGCCGGTGGGTACACCCAACGCATCCAGCACCAGCAGCCCGCCCACCGCTAGGCTCGCGACCAACGCGCTTGCCGTTAACCAACGGCCTATTTGCCAAGCGCGCTGCAGCGATGCGGGCGTGCTGGCCCGTGCGCTGACGCCCGCCATCACTAACAGCGAAACCGGGACCAGTAACCACAGCGCTAGCAGTGATAGCACCGTTATGTTGATAAAATGTGGCATAGCCTTTCCCCTTCAGTCGTATGCCACAAACTATGCCCAGCTCGCCACCATATAAAAAATAGTTTATTTTTCAATAATCGTTCTTTAAAACAGAACGAATAGCCAACACGCAGCCTGAGGCCCCTCTGCCATGAAGCTCAACTACCATCACCTTTACTATTTTTGGCAAGTGGCGAAATCAGGCCACCTGACCCGCACGGCCGAAGCGCTGCACGTGTCACAGTCGTCGCTTTCCCAGCAAATTCGCCAGTTAGAGGAGCGCCTGGGCCAAGCGCTGTTTATTCGCGAAGGGCGGCAGCTGCACCTTTCCGAAGCAGGCAGGCTGGCGTTTGATTACGCGGAAACCATCTTCACCCAAGGCGAAGAGCTGAGCGCGCTGTTTGCTGAAGGCGGTCACGCCCATCGCGAAGTGGTGCGCGTCGGGGCAGTGGCCACGCTATCGCGCAACTTTCAGGAAGGATTTGTACGGCCGTTGCTGGGCCGAGACGACCTAGATTTGATACTGCAAAGCGGTGGTCTGGATGACCTGCTAAGGCGGCTTTCGGCCCACAAGCTAGACGTGGTGCTCTCGAACCAGCCGGTGCGTGGCGATAGTGAACACCCCTGGCGCTCCCAGCGATTAGCGCGCCAGCCGGTAAGTTTAATTGCAGCGCCCCACCTCTCGCCGCCCCCTGCTTTTCCCAAAGGCTTAAACGGCCACGCGTTTATTCTGCCTGGGGTTGAAAACGCCACTCGCCACGCCTTCGACCAGCTGTGCAGCCACTACCGACTAACGCCCAAGATTGCCGCCGAAGTCGACGACATGGCAATGATGCGCCTACTGGCGCGGGACACGCAGCACATTGCCGTTATGCCCCCCGTGGTAGTACGTGACGAGCTGCACAACGGCACGCTAAAAGATTACGGCGCGCTGCCCGGCGTATGGGAAGAATTCTACGCCATTACCATTCAACGCCGGTTCGAGTCGCCTAGCTTGAAAGCGCTGTTAACACGCACGGGGGAATCGCTGCTGGATTGAGCCAGAAGTGAACGTAACGCAATTCGCTAAGTTTGGCTAGGAATCGTGAACAGCTTAATTGGCATCAAAAAAACCCGCCGAAGCGGGTTTTTAGGCACTATTTACGTCAAGGTCTTTCCCAAAGCATGCTCCCTGAGGGATCGTCCAGTCGAAGCACCTCAATACTTAGACTGGCGTCATCGCCAATCGATGGGTTACCCCATGGGCCAGTGCTATCGGGCGCTAAATTCCATTCCAACGTTTCGCCCGGCTCGATACCGCCAGAAATGGTGTAGTAGAACATCTCGTCGACCCAAGGCACCGAACGACCTGGGCTTTGCAATACACCTCGGAAGTGCGCCCTCGCGACTGGCTCGCCAGTGTTGTTGGTCACGCGCAACGTTATCACGGGAGCAGCATTCAACGAGTCATCTTCAATTAACTGGTACTCGGCGCTTTCGATAACGAAGCGGTCCAGCATTTCTTGCGCAATGGGAATGTCAAGACCGTCAGCCTCTTTGCTTTTCTCGGGGAGCTCTCCCGCGAGCTCGAGCACCTCAGGGCCTCTAAGGCCGTGCAAACTGCGACGAGCCTCTGTGGCCATGGCTTCAAGTTCATCATCACTTAGCTCGCTGATCTCGACAATCGTCATCCCTTGCTGAGATCGACGCATCAACAGAGCTTCGATGGCTTCGTTAAAGCGCTCTGCCTCTGCTTCATCTAACGAGGCACGAATTTCTTGAAGTGACCTGTCGAAATAGCGCGGGTTTGAGCCATCAATGGTCGGATCTGCATGAGCAATACCTGACATGGCCAACGCTATCACTAGATCAGGAATCCCCTGCCCTGGTACTGTGATCACTTTTATCGTTGAATCGGTTAATATACCCGCCCGAGCGTTACAGCCGCTCAAAAATGGACTGATTAACGGCTCCTTAGAAAAAATCTTTGGTAATTTCGAACCGCCTCATTTTGCATATTGGAGGGAAGTAGTGAAAAAGCTAATGGTAATTGCTGTATCCACGGCATTTTTAACCGGGTGTGCCACCAAGGTTTCAACAGACCTTACATCCAACCCCAACGTTGTCATTTCAAATATCGGAGCAAATAATTGGCCTGCATTTGAGCAAGTGAGGTTCTCCCGTTCATCAACGCTGGAAACTCATGCTGAAGCGTGCATGCAGAAAATCACTGGCACTTCCCCTGCAAACATCCGGGATGAATACTCAGTGACGGCTAAAACAGTATATATATCTGAAGGCATGAAGAGAAGCATTCCCTTCCAATACAGTCTCACGCTAACACCAGAAGAAGGAACGTATCTTTTCGAAGATATCAGGATACATGAGGGGGAGCTTGGCGGTCCTCTTCCTGCTGGCAATGCATTCAACGGAGAGCAGGCATATGCGCAGATGGAATCAATTGTAGAGCGCATACAGGATTGCCTTTGAAGCCTAAATTCAGTCGTTGAGAAACCTCTTGTTCGGCAGGTGCTGACAGGAACCTTCTGAAGAGAGTAATGCGCTGGGATAAAGATTTATGATGAAGAAATTGTCGGGTCCCGTGTGATTAACCACCCGTTTGGTAAATAACTCAGGCCGCTTGGCCTGCCATTCCTTCATCGCCGTGATCGGCGATTGATGATGCAGCGCTTTCTGCGGGATATGGTGATTATACAGCCAGCAGTATCGCTTGAGCGTCTGCTCGAGGTATTCGCCTGTAGTGTAGCGCCGGGCCGCCAGCACGTCGCTGATACGGCCGTTGAAGCGCTCCACCATCCCATTCGTTTGCGGCCTTCCCGGTTTGATCAGGCGGTGCTCGATGCCGTGGGCCAGGCACTCCTGATCGAAGGGATGGCGCCCGCTGGGCTTGCGCTCACCTGCCCGCGTGAAGCGATCCGTGAACGACTTGCCGTTGTCGGTCAGCACCGTCTGAATCTTGAAGGGCGCCCTCTTCTCCACCTGCTTCATAAACGCCCGAGCATCCTCCGCGGACTGGCTGCCTCGGACCTCCAGGTAGACCCAGCGTGTCGCACGGTCGATGGCAACGTACAAGTAGCGCTTCTGCTCCTCGTCGGGCATCTGAGGCAGGTGCTTGATGTCAATATGCACGTAGCCCGGCTCATAGTCCTTGAAGGGCTTGTGCCGGGGCTTCTCGTCGCCACCGGCATCCTGCCGCGCCAGTTCCGCCAGCGTCGGCACCTCACGCCGCTTGAGCATGCGATGCAGAGCGGAGCGTGACAAGCGAGGATTCAGGAACTCACGCGCCACGACGAGGAGATCATCCAAGCCGAGACGCAGGAACTCACGAGCCGTGATCAGCACTTCCTCCTGCTCAGGTGTGAGCGTGGCCAGGAGGTTGTGACGGGTATGCGGTCGGTCATAGACATCGTCGCGGTAACGCCATCGCCGGATGGTCGCAGTAGCGACACCATACTGCCGGGCCAGCTCGCTATCCGTGAGGCTGGAAGGCGCTGCCTGGATCTCGGCACGGATCTTCGGTGTCGTCGTCGCTTGCTTATGCAGCTTGATGTTCATGAACCTGTTCCCGGATGAATTGCTGAAGAAGCTCCCTGGCGGCTAGCAGAGGATAACTCCTATAAACGATTTGATCATCCGGGACCCTATAATTATATCACAAAAAACTAAACCTTGAAAGACTTTCAATATAAGTTGAAAGTCTTTCAAGTCTTGTTCTTCATATTTCTCGCAAAACTGCTAGAAAATGATTTTTTTCAAAAACGACCTATTTATATAGTCTTCTATGCTGTGAAAATCTTGTAAATCTTTCAGACAGTCTTGAAAGTCTTTCAAGTCATGATTTTCATATGTCCCGCGAAACTGCTAGAGAAATGGATTTTTTCACAATCGACCTATATTTATAGTCTTTTATGAGCCATTTTTTTTTATTGAAAACGACACCAAGACCGCTATCGCGGTCATTTTTTTTGTTTTCGACCCTACCGCCCTGCGGGCTCTCGTTCGCTTCGCTCACTCACCTCCCGCCCTTCGGTTGGGGTTATTGAGCAAGCAGGAATTGGCTTTCTCTGTCGTTAGCCTTTCGGTTTCGTGGTGGTAGCGACCAAGCCGGGCTACGGCTAGAAGCCTCCAGAAGCTCGCCTGAGCGGTTTTGTGTGTGAAGCGGGCAGGGTTGGTCTAGGAAACGGCTCAGAACCGCTTTTAGACGGGGGAGATTTTGGGACAAAAGATTGGGACAAATCGAACAAAAAAAGCCCGTAAGTCATTGACTCACGGGCTTTTTTGATAATGGCGGAGGGACAGGGATTCGAACCCTGGATAGGCTATTAACCTATGCCGGTTTTCAAGACCGGTGCATTCAACCGCTCTGCCATCCCTCCGGCTTATGGGTGCGTATAATAACAGCTTCCCCTTGTAAGTCAACGCCTTTTGAATAAATTAGTAGAGTCTTAAGCCGACGCGGGTTATCTCACCACCTTCCATGTCACTGACGACCCAATGAATGCCGTGCCAATCAACATCGTCACCTATGACCGGGTGCCCGCCTACGCGGAGGGAAATAAACTCCGCTAGCGTCATGTCCTGCTCGCCAGGGCTTAAAGTTAAGCCGTAGGCCTGGGCGATGTCTTGCATTTGGGCATTGCCATCTAAGGTAAAGGTACCGAAGAAAGCGCGCTCTTGCTTGAGCTTGGCATCGCCATTGAACAAGCGATTCAGGGCCACCAGGTCTTCACTGCGACCAATCACGCAGACCACATCCCCCAGTTTCAGTCGGGTGCTGCCTTTGGGGTGGAGCATGACATGGTTGCGGAACAACGCCGAGATCAAGGCGCCGGAGGGAAACCGCAGCAGCCGGATAGGCACATCGTCCAGGTCCTGGTTTTCTACCGTGTAGACGAACATTTCAAAATCGTTTTCCGGCAGGATGCCCAGTGGACCGCGACGGTTGGGCATGGTACCCGCGGGTACTTCTACTTTCAGCCAGCGGGCCATGAGGGTGAGAGAGCCGCCTTGAATCAGCAGCGACATCAGCACCACCGCAAAGGCGACATTAAAGTAGAGCGACGCGTTTTCGACTCCGCCAATCACTGGAAAAATGGCGAGCACGATCGGAACGGCTCCGCGCAGGCCGACCCAGGCAATGAAGAGGGTTTCGCGCCAACGGAATTTGAAAAAGGGTTTAATGCTAATCAAGACGGCCAGCGGGCGAGCAACGAAGATCAACGCCAACGCAACGAAGCCAGCGGGCAGGGCCACGTCCCAAAGCTCGCTGGGCGTCACCAGCAATCCCAGCACCAAGAACAAGCCAATTTGGCTCAACCAGGCCAAACCATCGTGTACGGGCAGGATGAAATTGAGGTGGCGGCCTGGCTGATTACCAATCATCAGGCCCGCTAGATAAATCGCTAAAAAGCCGCTGCCTCCCAGCACGCTGGTCAACCCGAACACGCTAAAGCCAAGTGCCAGCGCCAGCATGGCATAAAGACCAGGTGCCAAGTCCAGCCAGCGGAGCAGTTTAGCGCTAAGCCATCCGCCCCCAATGCCGACGGCCAACCCAATACCAAACTGAGAAACAAAGAACAGCAACGTTTCGCTGACAGCGCCGATGTCACCGACCAGCAGCTCTACCAGCATCAGTGTTAGAAAGATCGCCATCGGGTCGTTGGTACCCGATTCGATTTCCAGCGTCGCCCCTACCCGTTCGTTAAGGTTCACTCCCCGTCCGCTTAACATGGAGAAGACCGCCGCAGCATCGGTAGACCCGACGATGGCACCTACCAGCAGCCCTTGCACCAAGGAGAGATCAAATACCCACATGGCAATGACGCCGACGATGGCACTGGTAATGAAGACACCGAACGTCGCCAGAGAGAGCGCAGGACGAAACCCGACTCGGAACGTTTTAAGACGCGTGCGCAACCCACCATCGAGCAGAATCATGGCGAGCGCTAGATGGCCGATCGTAAAGGCCATGGAATAGTCATCGAACTCGACGCCTAGCAGGCCTTCCTCTCCGGCCAACATCCCGAGGCCCAAGAAAATCAGCAGTATCGGTACGCCCACCATGGAAGAGAGACGACTCGCGAGGATGCTGAGCGCCATTAGGGAACCACCCACTAGGAAGAACGTATAAATTGCGTCCATGTCTCTCCATCTCTACATTAATGCCGTTCTATTATTGCATATCGTTGCTGAATTTACTGAGCGTGTTCGCTAGGTTTATGCAAGGGACTAGCCAGATGCTTTGCCTGACAGCTAAACTCCGCCGTCCTACCATCGGGAGTTGAGGTTATGTTGAACGCTTTTTGGCGTGAACGTTCATTTCTAGCACTGTCATTGTTCTTTTTTTTTATTATTTTCATTTTCAGCAACTTACGCAAACGAAGAGCGTGATTCAGGAAACCTCGACGCCCCTCTTTCTTTAGAAAGCGATGTAGCGCTTCCTGAAGGGCTGTGGCCCGCAGGCGATAACAGCGCAGCTGAAGTGCCTGAAGAAGCGCCCAGTATGGCGGTGATTCCCCCGTCGCCTCTTGACCCGCCGCCGCTGAAACAGCTCACACTAATGCTAGACTGGTACTTAAGCCCCCAGCATGCCGCCCTTATCGTGGCGAAAGAGCGGGCCCTGTTTGCCGCCCAAGGGCTTGAAATCGAGCTATTAACCCCAGCCGACCCCTCCATTGCGATTAAGCTGCTGGCGGCCGGAGAAGTGGATTTAGCGCTCACCCGCCAGCCGCTGCTACATTTACATGCCCACGATGGCGCGCCAATCACACGCATCGCCACGCTGATAGAAACGCCGTTAAATGCAGTGATCGTGGCAGGTGAAGCGCCAGCACCAGCAGCGGTTGCCGACGCCCTAGCCGATTTACACTACGGTTATTCCACCCGCGAGGGGCGTGATGTGTTAGTGGAACAACTTCTGCCCCGTTCAGTGCGCCAAGTCGATGACTTCGTTGCGCCTGAAAGCGTCCATTTTGATGCCGCCGATGCACTACGTTCGAGCAGAGTCGACGCCGTGGCGGATGGTTTTTTTCATACGCTGCCCCAGCAGCTCGCCTCCGATGGCATCGTCACTCATACCGTGCGCTACAGCGACATCGATATCCCGCGCCACGATGGGCTGATTCTATTAGCCAATAGCGACTCCGTTGCTCGTCAGGCCACCACCTGGTCGCGGGTGCTAATCGCTCTGGAAGAGGCCAGCAACTGGATGATTGAGCACCCCGAAGAAGCCTGGACGCTGCTGGTCACAACACACCCCGTACTGGATAACCCCATCAATCAAGAGGCGTGGGATGACCTGCTCCGCCGCGTTGCGTTAAGCCCTGCGGCACTAGACGAGCGGCGCTATGCGGCGTTTGAAAGCTACTTGCAGAGTGCGGGCGTCACAGAAAATTCAATTCCCGTCACGCGGCTGGCGGTGAACCCCCACTTACTGATGGAGCGCTAACCCGCACGCCGTAATTACGATTGCGCCGCTATAAAGGCGTCGATCGCTTGCTGAAACGCATCAGGCTGGTCGGCATGCAGCCAGTGGCCAGCGTTTTTGAGGGTGACCAGCCGCGCCCGAGGCAGCACTTCACGCAGCGCTGGCAGCATATCATCGCTCACGTAGTGGGAATCAGCACCTCGCAGTACCAGCGTTGCACCCTCAAATGGGGAATCACCATCGGGCTGCCCGATAATGGCTTCATAGCCGCGTTGAATTTCATCCAGACCAACCCGCACGCCCATCACGCCATTCTCGTCACGCACCAAGTTAGTCGCCAAGAATAGCCGTGTGGGGCGAGAATCGACGTGTTCTGCCAGCAAAGCGTCTGCTTCGCGGCGATTGGTTGGCTTGCCTTTTCGTACTTGCTCCAGGGCAGCAAACACATCGTCATGGCCGTGCTGATAGGCCACCGGGGCAATATCAGCCACCATGAGCGATAGGCAACGCTGCGGCGCTTGGCGCGCCAGCGTAATGGCTACCTTGCCGCCCATGGAGTGGCCTAAAATATGCGCTTGCTCAATACCCAGCTTATCTAACGCTGCCAGCACATCCTGGCTCATGGCGCTATAGCTCATGCCTTCTGCGTGTGGGGAGCGTCCGTGATTACGCAGGTCCACCGCCACTACCCGGCGCTTGCGCTGCCACACTTTCAAATGCGAGCGCCAATTATCGGCACTGCCGAGCAAGCCATGAATCACGACCAGCGGCTGGCTATCCGCGTCGGCGTCAGCAGGCAGGTCAATCGCGTAAAGATCCACGGGGACATTGTCGGTCATGCTATTTCCTTATCGGTTAAGCGGTTCGCGGCGCAGCATCGTCCTGCCCTGTCCATACCACCAAGCGGCGCGTTAGCCAGGCAAGCAGCAGACCATAGAGGGGCAGGAAGAACAGCAGGCTAATGCCCAGCTTAATGGCGTAGTCAACGGCAGCAATTTCTACCCAGTGCTGAGCCATAAAGGGGTCAGGACTGTTATAGAAGGCGGTGGCAAAGAAGGCAAACGTATCGGCAAGATTGCCCAGAATGGTCGAGCACACAGGTGCGACCCACCACGCCCACTGGCGCAGGCGGTCAAACACCTGCACATCGAGCAGTTGCCCCAATACGTAAGCAAGGAAGCTGGCAACTGCAATGCGGGCAACAAACAGGTTCCACTCGCCGAGTGCCTCAATGCCGGCAAAGCTGCCGCGTGGGAAGATCACTGACACCACGTAAGACACCAACAGCGCCGGAAACATCACGCGTAGGATAATCGTGCGGGCTGGCCCTTTACCAAATAGGCGCACCGTTAAGTCGGTGGCTAGAAAGATAAACGGAAAGCTGAACGCACCCCAGGTGGTATGAAACCCAAACAGCGTAAACGGTAGCTGCACCAGATAGTTACTGGCAGCAATGATGGCGATATGGAAGGCGACCATTACCATGAGGCAACGGCGATGCTGAGCGTCGGTTAAAGCAAACATACAGATTGGCCTTTTTTTGGTTGATAGAGGGGTTAGGGAACCCTCGAAAAAGCGCGTTGAGCGCCACTGGGGCGCGCATTATACGCGTTCCTCACGGCAAACGCACAAAGCCGCTCATGGGGTTGGGCGGCTTTGTGCGTGGTTTGAGCGTGGCAGAGAAGATGCTTATTAGCTATCGGTGGAGGTTGCTTGATCGGCAGCACCCACGTTGCGTTCACGCATCGCTGCATGCACATCTTCCAAACTGGTGGGGTCATCAATGGTAGAGGGAATGCCGAAGGATTTTCCATCGGCGATATTGCGCAGCAGTTTGCGCAGTATCTTGCCCGAGCGGGTTTTGGGCAACCGGTTCACTATCAGCACCTGCTTAAAACAGGCGATGGGGCCGATATGTTCACGCATGCGCTCAATCAGTTCTGCTTCCAAGGTTGCTTCGTCGCCATTAAAGCCATCTTTGGGAATCACTAGCCCCACTGGTAGCTGCCCTTTTAGTTCATCATGAATACCGATTACCGCACATTCCGCCACTGCCGGATGCGCGCCCACTACTTCTTCCATCTCACCGGTAGAAAGGCGATGACCCGCTACGTTAATCACATCATCGGTGCGCCCCATGATGAACAGGTAGCCCTCCTCATCAAAGTAGCCGCCGTCGCCGGTTAGGTAATAGCCAGGGTAAGCGGCCATGTAGGCACTGTGAAAGCGCTGCGGATCACGCCATACACCCACCAAACACCCCGGCGGCAGCGGCTGCTTGATGACGACGCTGCCCTGTTGCATGGCGGGCGCCTGTTCGCCGTCGCGGTCCAAAATCTGCACGTTGAAACCAGGCACAGGGTAAGTAGCAGAGCCTGCTTTAGTGGCCGTTACTTCGATGCCTGGTAGGTTGGCGGCAATTGGCCAGCCGGTTTCAGTTTGCCACCAGTGGTCGATGACCGGCACATCGAACAGGTCATCCAACCAATGAAAAGTCGGTGGATCTAAGCGCTCACCAGCAACATATAAGTGCTGCAGGCTGCTGATATCGTACTTTTCCAACTGCTTGGCGTCAGGGTCCTCTTTTTTGATGGCCCGAAACGCTGTTGGGGCGGTGAAAAAACTCTTCACTTTGTACTCATCAATCAAACGCCAAAACGCTCCCGCATCCGGTGTTTTCACCGGTTTACCTTCATACACTACCGTGGTACAGCCACGCAGTAGCGGTGCGTAAACAATATACGAGTGCCCCACGACCCAACCCACATCCGAGGCGGTAAACATCACATCGCCTGGATTAAGGTCGTAAATCACTTCCATCGAATAGGCCAAGCGACCGCATAGCCGCCAGTGTCTCGCACCACGCCTTTGGGCTTGCCAGTAGTGCCGGAGGTATAGAGCACATACAGCGGGTCGGTGGCTTTCACGGGTACGCAATCCACAAAGGGAGCATCCGCCACCAGCTCGTGCCAGTCCACATCGCTGGGTTGTAACTCTGCACGATGCGCTGCGCGCTGAAATACCACGCAAGCATCTGGCTTGAAGCTGCTCAGCGAGATAGCTTTTTCGACAATGGGCTTATAGGGCAGCACTTTATCAACTTCGACTCCACAGGAAGCAGCAATCACTACTTTCGGTTCGGCATCTTCAATGCGAGCTGCCAGCTCGTGGGGCGCAAAGCCGCCAAACACTACCGAGTGCACCGCGCCTAAACGGGCGCAGGCGTACATGGCAATCAGCGCCTCAGGCACCATGGGCATATAAATAATGACACGGTCGCCTTTGGTTACCCCCAGCTTGGCAAGACCGCCAGCAAACCGCGCCACCCGGTCGCGTAGCTCAAGGTAGCTAATGGTTTGCTTGGATTGAGTAACCGGTGAGTCCCAATAAATGGCGGGGTGATCACCGCGCCCTTGCTCAACGTGGCAGTCAATGGCGGCATAGCAAATATTCAGTTCGCCATCGCCAAACCAGCGAGCGTGCTGCTGGTCGTCATAGGTAAGGATGGCGCTAGGCGGCGTGTACCAAGGCACCCTCTGAGCCTGTTCGGCCCAAAAGGTGTCCGGCTGTTCGATAGAGTGCTGGTAGGTATGCTGATAGAGGCTCATGGTGACCTTGTGATTATTGTGTCGGTTGATAAGCATCTTCGAAGCAAAGATGAATTGTTGACACTTTATAAAGTAACCATCAATTTCACCCTCATACTATGGGATAAAACGCGACCAAAGCCGTAGCCAAACGCAGACATTGTCGACAAAAAAGCCTTCACTACCATTGATAGAGCGTTAAACCCATATTTGGACAAAAACCGCTAAATTACTGATCATTAAACAACCCAATCCTCGCGACGCGACGATGGCCACATAATCTATAACAACGCTGTCACTACAGTGTAGGCAAGGAGATCCTCATGTCTGCTTCTACTAGCGCCGCTGAACGTCTTCTGGAACATAACTGTCATGCTATTGAAGCAGGCACTAACCTGCTCAAAGCGTTGGCGAATGAAAAACGCCTGCAGATCCTGTGTTTGTTGGCAGAAAAAGAGCTGTCGGTAACGCAAATTAATCAGCAGCTTTCATTGAGCCAGTCGGCGCTTTCTCAGCACTTGGCGATTTTGCGTCGCGACCAGTTGGTCAATACGCGGCGGGAGTCTCAAACCATCTATTATTCACTCAGCAGCGAAAGCGCCAAGGCAATTATTAACACCCTGGCGCAACACTATGCTGCCTAGTATTGGGCACTCAGTCTTGGCTACTTAGCACTCGCTGTTCAAGCGAATCTAACGACGCTGCCAGCCTGCCGCGTCGATCACGCCCAGAGCCTTCACCATGGCATGCTCCACGCCCGCCGATACCGCTAGCCCGACCTTGCGGCTGATGGTTTTCGGCGGCTCTAGCTTCACACGATACACCTGGGCTTGGGCGATACGCTCTACTAAATAGGCCTCGCTGGTTCCCACGCTATCCACCAGCTTCTGCTCTAATGCTTCACTGCCGTACCAAATCTCTCCGGTGGCAAGTTTTTCAATATCCATATCGGGCCGATGCTTAGCCACGTAAGTTTTAAATAGGCGGTGAGTGTTTTCTAGGTCATCGATAAATTTCTCACGCCCTTCTTGGGTGTTTTCCCCGAGCACGGTCAACGTGCGCTTATATTTACCGGCAGTAAGTAGCTCAACATCGATATCGTTGCGTTTGAGAAGGCGATGAATATTGGGCACCTGGGCGACCACGCCAATAGAGCCAATCACCGCAAACGGCGCGGCTTTAATGTGGCTGGCGGTACAGGCCATCATGTATCCACCGCTGGCGGCCACTTTGTCGATGCATACCGTGGTGGTGAGCCCCGCTTCTCGCAGCCGGTCCAATTGAGCAGCGGCTAAGCCATAGGCGTGTACCAGACCACCTGCTGATTCCAAACGCACAATGACTTCATCATCAGTGCTGGCCACCTCAATCACCGCCGATACCTCTTGGGCGAATTGCTCGGCTTGCGAGGCTTTAATATCGCCATGGAAATCCAGTACCCATACTTTTTGGGTGTTTTGGGCCTCGCTCTTGTCTTTCTTGGCCGCCTTTTGCCGGGCTTTCTCTTCGTGGCGAAACGCTTTAACCAGTTTTTTACGCGCCCCCTGGGCAGTTGTGGTGACACGTAACCGCCGGTTACGCGCTCGGCGCTGATCATTCAGAGATTCAACATGCAGTTTTAGGCCATGCTCGTTGCTCTCTTTACCGCGCAGCACCAGTAAAACCAGCAGGCCAGCCGCCAACATTACCAGGGTTGTTTGCAGTAAGAATGTGCCCATTTCTGCGAGCCATTCAGCCATTGTCACTCTCCTATTACGGTGTTTAAACGTTTAAAACAATTACCTTTTTTTACTATCTGGCACGCATACTCTACATACGTTGCACACGAGGCTTGATTAAAACAAATGTTTGAAATAGTCTCGTCTTAGGCATTACCTGATGTTTCCCATTAACGCTTAGGAACTTACCTATGTCATCCACTACGCTTGAAAAGTTGCAGTCCCGCTTTAACCCAGAGGCTGCAAAAGGTATGAACGAGGTTTTCCAGTTTCATTTTTCTGACGCCGGTAGCCACTATCTGGATATTCAGGACGGCACACTCGGGGTACACGAAGGCGAACACGATGATCCGTCGGTCAGTCTAAGCATGAGCACCGACACACTAAAAGGGATTATGAACGGTGACATTAACGGCATGACAGCCTTTATGACCGGCAAGCTGAAAGCCACCGGTAACGTGATGCTGGCAACCAAGCTTACTAGCCTGTTTCCCAGCCAGTAAGCCCAGCATTAGCGCCACTTGGCCAAGTGAGTTTCGATCAAGTCTCGCGAAATAGAGTAAGGCGGCGGCAGCGACGGTAACTGCCGCGGCGAAAACCACGCGGCGTCGCTAATTTCCACGCCATCAATTCTGATGCGCCGCGTGGTGGCTTCGGCAAAAAAGCCAAACATCAGCGAATGCGGAAAAGGCCACGCCTGACTATGGTGGTAACGCAGTTGGTCCACATGCACGCCCACCTCTTCAAATATCTCTCGATGCACGGCCTCTTCCGCCGACTCCCCAGGCTCAACAAACCCTGCCAAAGTAGAGTAACGCCCAGGTGGAAAACGCGGGCTACGGGCTAGCAGCATCGCTTCTCCACTGGTCACCAAAGTAATGATACAGGGCGAAATACGCGGATAGTTACGATGACCGCAGGCATAGCAGTGCATCGCGAACTCTGCTTCAAGCTTGGTCGCCTTTTCGCCGCAGCGGCCGCAGAAGCGATGGTTCTCAAGCCAGGCGCCTACCTGCAAGGCCGTTGAGAGCAGACCAAACCAGGAGGCAGGCAGTTCCCCTAGCCACTGGCGTCCGTCAATCCAGTCATCGCCCGGCTTATTCTCCACCAGCAGCGCCACGGGCTCATCGTGCCAGTAGCACAGCGGCTGCATGTGTTCGTTCCAGGGCTGAAACGGCTGGAGCGGGCTTAGCTCTCCGGTTAATGGTGCTGGCGCAATATGGCTACGAGAAACGCGGACCACCCGCCCTTCTCTAGCATGATGAGGAATTTCACGTTTAAGCATCGGCAGTTGTACCGTCTAACGGTTCTTGAAACCAGCGCAACTGGTGCGCTTCGCACTTAGCTTGATGGGCAGCACGCTCTTCATCGCTTGGGCGCACTACCCGTAACTGGCCAGGTGTTAACGACAGTCGCTGCACCGACAGTCCTTCATTAGCCTGGTTTTGCTGATTTTTTTCGCCACCGCTGTCGGCATCTAGCGTAAGCGCCGTTTGTCCCCCCGTCATTGCTAGGTAGACATCAGCCAGGATTTCGGCGTCTAACAGTGCTCCGTGAAGTACCCGGTGACCATTATCAATATCGTACCGCTTACACAGCGCATCCAGACTATTACGCTGGCCGGGGTGCATCTCCCGTGCCATGACGAGCGTATCCAGAATCCGACAGTGGTCCCGCACTGGGCCTAACGCGGGAGCTTGGCGGCGCTTATTAAGCATGCCTAGTTCATGATCAATAAAGCCAACATCGAAGGGTGCGTTATGAATGACTAGCTCAGCCCCTTCAATAAACGCCCAAAAATCATCTGCAATTTCGGCAAAAACCGGCTCGTCGGCGACTTTAGCGTCATCAATACCGTGTACCGCCACCACTTCTGCATCAATATGGCGCTCTGGGTTGATGTATTGGTGGTAGGTGCGCCCGGTAAAGCGTCGATTAATCATCTCGACGGCACCGATCTCTACCAGTCGGTGGCCATCTTTGGGGTCAATGCCGGTGGTTTCCGTATCTAGGATGACTTGGCGCATGCCGCTCTCCTCTGGTGTTCATCGATGGCTTCATTAGCCAACTCATCTGCACGCTCATTACCAGGATGACCACTGTGCCCTTTTACCCAGTGCCACTCTACTTGATGCCGCTGGGTTTCTTCGTGGAGGGTCTTCCAGAGCTCAGCATTTTTCACGGGCTGCTTGGACGCCGTTTTCCAACCGCGCTTAATCCAATTATGGATCCACTGGGTAATGCCCTGGCGTACATATTGCGAATCGGTCCATAGCGCGACACAACATGGCTTGTTCAAGGTGCGCAGTGCCATGATCGCCGCCATTAACTCCATGCGATTGTTGGTTGTCTCGGCTTCATAGCCTTTCAACGTTTTTTGATGGGGGCCGCTTTCTAACACTACCCCCCAGCCACCTGGGCCAGGATTGCCTCGACACGCCCCGTCGGTATACACCGTAACCTGAGGCAGCCCCTCGGCTTCTTGCTTACTCACGCTCGCTGTCCTTTTTTTGACGACATTGCTCTGATAACTGGTAGCGCGCCGAAGCGCCGGTTCGAGTCGCACCTAGGGTTGATGATGACACAGGCGCACGTAAGCCAAATTTAACGCGTTGAATGGGGGCGTGACGTTGACGCCGCTGCGCCTGGATCATGTAGCCTTCACCAAGAGGGAGGTTGTGCCTTCTCCCCCAAGCTTCCCAAGGTTCGCCACACTTAGCGTTCACTAGGCCACGAAAACAGCAATAGTCTACGCGCTCCACCTCAAAGTCGACAAACGCCAGCCAGTCGCGCAGCCGGTTAGCGCTTCGCCATCGCCCGTTCCATGGAAACTGAGCCTGTTTCTTACGCCAGCGCTGTGTAATCCCACTAACGCTGATAGGATTAAAGCCAAACAGCACCAAAACGCCGTTATCTGCCGTCACCCGCGCAGCCTCTTGAAGGGTATAGTGGGCATCAGAGACATGCTCTAGCCAGTGGTGTAACACCATGGTGTCGATGCAGCGGTCTGGCAGTGCCAGCTGGCCTGGCGGGCACACTAGGCTTGATGAAGATACAGCAAGGGCGCGAGTGGGTGCCCAGCGAATCATGTGAGGAATGGCTGACATCGTCATTAACGCAGGTCCCATGCTCATCTCTAAGCTATGCCCGCCTTTGCGCCCCTCTACCAGCGGCCCTAAACAAGCTCGTTGAGTTTCCCACAAAGCTCGGCCCGCCTCTGTTTGCCAGTACGCCTGGCTCTGAGCCATCCGCTGAGCGAGCATCGGTGCCATCGACGAATTTGACATGAACAGCGCTTCCCTCCAAAGTAACTGACTTTTAGCGACGTTGGCGCCAGTACACTCGCGCCCAGTTAAATATTGAATTTTAGTGTCCACTTATCCAGTTACGGTCACTACTATTACTTTATTTCACCGATTACTTATTTCGAATTTCAAAGGATCTCGCCCATGATGAGCGTGACACCGATTCCCGCCCTAAGCGACAACTATATTTGGCTAATAAGACAGGATACCAGTCAAAGTGTTTGCGTGGTGGACCCCGGTGAAGCCGCGCCTGTCATCGAGTTCCTCGAGCGTGAATCGCTCACTCTGGATACCATTCTGATTACTCATCATCATCAGGACCACACTGGCGGACTAGATGCGCTAGCCAAGCGCTATTCACCCCGTGTGATTGGTCCTGACAACCCCAGCATCAAAGGAATTGATGAGCGAGTGGGCGAAGGGGACCAAGTACGCATTATGGGGCGCCTGTTTGAAGTTATGGCCACTCCTGGCCATACGCTTGATCACATTAGCTACTTTACGCCGGGTATTCCTGGCCTGCTTTTCTGCGGCGACACGCTATTTTGCGCCGGTTGCGGACGCTTGTTTGAAGGCACCCCAGAGCAGATGTTTACTTCATTGAACCGCTTTGCGGAACTACCTGAAGATACCCTGGTCTTTGCAGCACATGAATACACGCAGGCGAACCTGACGTTTGCACGTGCTGCCGACCCTGATAATGATGCTGTTACGCATGCACTGCAGGAGTGTGAGAAGGCACGGATGTTAGACCGGCCTACTTTACCCAGCACGATAGGACGCGAGCTGAAAATCAACCCCTACCTGCGCGTGGGCACCGATAGCGTGCGCCAAGCGGCAGGCTCTCAGGGGGCAAACGATGATGACCTCGCCACGTTCACCACTCTACGGGAGTGGAAGAACCGTTTTTAAGAACGCTATCGAATAGAAACGAACCAAACTATGACCTATCGAACGATTCGCCAGCGCTTACTGTTAAGCGCTGGCAGTACCGTAATAATGGGCCTTTTTCTGGCCGCTGCGGCAAACTCTCAAGCCTCTGCCACTGACACAAACCGCACCTATACCACTGCTAATGACACATCGATGGACGATGGCAACCAGAAAAATGCCAATCGTTTTCAGCCTACTGCGTTGCATCACCACTTCTGGGAAGCCCTTGTGCTTGAACCCCAAGATGCCTGGAGCTCGCTACGCTCAAGCTTCCAATGGCAGGAAAAAAAAATTGCCTGCCGATGCTCAGGCTAGAGTCGATGAGTGGATTGAGTACTACCGCTCCAGCCCGCATAACATCGCGGCTATTACCGAGCGCGCCACCCCTTGGCTTGCCTGGATTGCGCAGCAGGTCAGCGACCGCGGCCTGCCCGGCGAAATTGCCCTAATTCCTTTCGTTGAAAGCTCGTTCGACCCCAGTGCGCGCAGTCACTTAGGTGCTGCTGGCCTGTGGCAGTTTATGCCAGGCACCGGCGATGCCTTAGGGCTGGTGCGTAACGGCAACTATGATGGCCGTTTGGATGTTGTGACTTCGACAGAAGCCGCGCTAGATTATCTAGAGATGCAGGCAGATCAGTGGTACGAAGGCGACCTGATGCTATCACTGGCGGCTTACAATGCTGGCGCTGGCACCGTGAACCGGGCTCAGCGCCAAGCACAGAGCCAAGGGTTGGATGGCAAATACTGGGATCTTTCCCTCCCCCACGAAACCATGCAGTACGTACCTAAGCTCAAGGCAATTGCGACGATTATTAACGACCCAGAGAAGTACGGTGTCAGCCTGCCGGATATCCATCCAGACCCCGCGTTTGCGAAAGTTCAACTGGAACAGCCGGTGAGCTTAGCCCAAGCCTCCCAGCTATTAGATGTCAGCCAGTCCGCGCTGGCCGAGCTAAATCCTGGCCTGCTGAATGGCAGCCTCGACCCACGCAGTGCACAGACGCTTCTAGTGCCTGAAGAAGTTGATACTCAGGTATTAGCTCAGCTTTCGCAGTCAGACGATGCTGTGCTTGCCTCGGCCAGCACGCCTTCCGTGCATCGCGTTGAAAGAGGCGATAATCTTTCTGCTATCGCCGCGCAGTATAATCTTGATCAGCAAGACTTAATCAGGTGGAATGCTATAGATCGCCCGGAAGCACTGCAGCCAGGACAGCTGCTGTCGCTCTCTGGTCGTTAACACTCTCTGGCTACTAACGCATCAGATCAGTAGTTTAGAATTAAGGCTTTGCAAGGTGTTCACCTAGGTTTTGTTACTACAGGAAGTTGCCAATGCCACGTGGTGTGATGTTCACTAAAACGCTTTTGCTAATAAGCGGCTTGCTGCTGAGTGTGTCGCTATCTGCTTCAGATGAGGCCGTTGACACCACCACTACTGCTGTTGAAACGGTGCATGGGCTATCGCTTTACGATAGCCCGGAATTGCCGGAAGATTTCGCCTACTTTCCCCACGTTAATCCGCAAGCTCCTAAAGGCGGCTCCATTACACACACCGCCGTAGGCGGTAGCTTCGATTCCACCAATCCTTTTATTATTCGCGGAACGCCCGCCACCGGCATTTCTCAAATTTATGACACGCTGATGGCCAGCAACCCCAATGAGCCGTTTAGCCTTTATGGCTTACTAGCGAAAGGCGTGCGCCTGGATCCTGAGCGCCGCTGGATTGAGTTCGACCTACGTGAGGAAGCCCGCTTTCAGGATGGCGAGCCGGTCACTGCCTACGACGTAGTATTCTCCTTTGACTTGCTACGTGAAGAGGGTAACCCCTTCTATGCCAGCTATTATGCGGGCGTTGAGCAAGTCATCGCTATAAACGAACATCAGGTACGCTTCGAGTTCAACGATACCGAGTCTCGGGAGCTGCCGCTGATTGTGGCCCAGCTACCCATTTTGCCCCGCCACTACTGGGAACCCCGCGACTTTAGCGCGCCTACCCTGGCGGCCCACCCTGGCTCTGGCCCCTACCGGATTAGCGAAGTGGACCCAGGGCGACGCATTGTGTACCAGCGCAACGAGACCTACTGGGGCAAAGATCTGCCGGTCAACGTCGGCCGTTACAACATCGACCGTGTGGTATACGAATACTATCGAGACCGGGATATCGCCTGGGAGGCGTTTAAAGCCGGGTTAACAGATTTCCGTATTGATGCCCGCGCAGCCACCTGGGCCATTGGCTACAACTTTCCCGCCTACCAAGATGGCCTGATTAAGCGCATCACCGTTCCTGATGTAAACCCGTCGATGATGCAGGCGTTTGTCTTCAATCTCCGCGAAGAGAAATTTCAAGACCCACGGGTGCGTGAAGCCTTGAGCCTGACGTTCGACTTCCCCTGGTTAAACACCAATATTTTCTATAACACCTACGCTCGCACGGAGAGCTTCTTCCAAAACTCGGAAATGGAAGCCATCGGCGAACCCTCCGAGGCTGAACTGGCGTTGCTCGAACCGTTTCGTGATGAGCTGCTGGCATCTCATCAGTCAGAGCGGCTTTTCACTGATCCACTCCCCATTGAGCATCCGGTGGAGCTTCGTGAACGCTTAAGGCTAGCGCTTGAGCTTCTGCGTGAAGCGGGTTACCGCGTCGATGATGGCGTACTGGTTAATGCTGAAGGCCGCCCACTCTCGCTGGAGGTACTGCTTTACGACTCCGGCTTAGAGCGCGTTGTGCAGCCCATGCTGCGGAACATGGCGCGCTTGGGTATTCAGACCTCCCTACGCATTGTCGATATCAACCAGTACCTTAACCGCGTACGGGATTATGACTACGACATAGTGATCAGCCACTTCCCGCAATCCAATAACCCCGGTAACGAACAGCGGGACTACTGGACCAGCGCCGCCGCCGAAGCGCCGCAAAGCCGCAATCGGATGGCACTGGCCCACCCCGCCGTTGATGCCCTGGTGGAAGAGATCATTCGGGCAGAAGACCGCGAGTCACTGGATACCGCTACCCGCGCCCTTGATAGGGTGCTGCGCTGGGGCTTTTATGTGATCCCCCACTACCACTCCGGCGAGACACGCATTGCAGTATGGGATAAGTTTGGTTACCCGGAACCATTTCCCGCCTACGCCATGGATTTAGATGCCTGGTGGGTAGATAGCGAACGTGAAGCAGCGCTGCAGCGACGTAATCGTCGCCGCTAGCGTTTGTCGTTGCGGCTGACCTTCGTTTATCACAATCGCTCACAACAATAGCCTGTTTACATCATTTCGTGGAGTGCACTGTGGCACGTTATACCCTACGCCGACTGCTACTAATGATCCCGACTCTGTTCGGGATCATGCTGCTTAACTTCATGATTGTGCAAGCCGCCCCCGGCGGGCCGATTGACCAAATGCTGGCGCGTTTTGAAGGCGCTAACGCCATGGCCAGCACACGGCTGGATATGGGCGGTGCCGATGTACAGGTCAACGATGACTCCCGCGGGGCGCGCGGTATCGACCCGCGCTTTATCGAACAGTTGGAGCAGCAGTTTGGCTTTGATAAGCCTGCCCATGAACGCTTCATCGGCATGATGGCGGACTATCTCACCTTGGATTTCGGCACCAGCTTTTTTAGAGACAGGCCGGTGATTGACCTGATGATCGAGCGGCTGCCGGTGTCGATCTCCCTCGGTTTATGGACCACCCTGCTGGTCTATGTGATTTCCATTCCGTTAGGCATTCGTAAAGCCCTGCGCCACGGTTCACGCTTCGACGTATGGACATCGGGGCTGGTCATTGTCGGGTATGCGATTCCTGGTTTTCTGTTCGCCATTCTACTAATCGTACTGTTTGCTGGCGGCACCTACCTGGACTGGTTCCCGCTACGCGGGCTGACCTCGCCGGATTTTGCCGAACTATCCGCTTGGGGCAAAGTGAAAGACTACTTCTGGCACATCACCCTGCCGGTTATCGCGGCGGCCATTGGTAGCTTCGCCACCCTCACCATGCTAACCAAAAATAGCTTTCTGGATGAAATCCATAAGCAGTATGTACTCACTGCCCGAGCCAAAGGCGCCGATGAGCAGCGCGTGCTGTATGGGCACGTCTTTCGCAATGCCATGCTAATTATTATCGCGGGTCTGCCCTCGGCAATGATCGGTATTTTCTTTACCGGCGCGCTGCTGATCGAGGTGATTTTCTCCCTGGATGGGCTGGGCCTGCTGGGCTTTGAAGCGGTCATGCAGCGTGACTATCCGGTAATCTTCGGTACGCTGTTTCTCTATACCGTCATCGGGCTGCTGCTCAAACTGATCTCGGACTTAACCTATGTGTGGGTTGATCCGCGTATCGATTTCGCGTCGAGGGAGTCTTAATATGCACGTTCTTACCTCACGCCTCTCGCCTATTACCTTGCGCCGACTGGCAGCGTTTAAAGCTAACCGCCGTGCACGTATCTCGCTGTGGCTCTTTGGCATCCTGTTTATCATTAGCCTGTTTGCCGAGCTGGTCGCCAACGACAAACCTATTGTGATGCAGTATGACGGCCAGTGGTACGTGCCGCTGCTGGTGGATTATCCAGAAACCGAGTTCGGAGGTTTCCTCCCTACCCGTGCCGATTACCTGGACCCGTTTATCCAGCAGCAGATCAGCGACCACGGCTGGGCGCTCTGGCCGATCATTCCGTTCTCCTATCAAACCCTGGATATGCAGATGACGCAACCCTCGCCTGCACCGCCGGATAGCCGCCACTGGCTGGGCACCGACGACCAGGGCCGCGACGTACTGGCGCGGGTGATTTATGGGTTCAGGCTATCCGTAGCATTTGCGCTAGTGCTCACCGCTGGGTCATTGGTGATTGGCGTTTTTGCTGGCGGGGTACAGGGCTACTTCGGCGGCAAGGTGGATCTCATTGGCCAGCGAGTTACTGAAATTTGGTCGGGGCTGCCGGTACTGTTTTTATTGATTATTTTGGCCAGTTTTGTACAGCCTGGCTTCTGGTGGCTGCTGGGTATCATGCTGCTTTTCTCCTGGCTGGGGCTTGTGGATATTGTTCGTGCCGAGTTTTTGCGGGCCCGCAACCTAGAGTACGTTCGCGCCGCCAAAGCCATGGGGCTTCCTTCACGGCTGATTATGTGGCGGCACGTACTGCCTAATGCCATGGTCGCCACGCTGACGTTTATTCCCTTTCTGTTCACTGGTGCCATCGGCACGTTAACCGCACTGGACTTCCTCGGCTTTGGGTTGCCACCGGGCGCTCCATCGCTGGGTGAGCTAGCCGCCCAGGGCAAAAATAACCTGCACGCCCCTTGGTTAGGGATCACCGCCTTTATGACCCTGGCGATCATGCTTTCCCTGCTGGTATTTATTGGCGAAGGCCTACGCGACGCCTTCGACCCACGCCATGTTAAACAGCGTCCTATCTCTGTCCAGGAAAATTCTGCTCAGGAAACGCCCCATGTCTGAACCCACTACCAAACCGTTACTGCGTCTTAAAGAGTTAACGGTATCTTTTGATGGCAATGTGGTCGTGGACGCTCTTTCGCTAACGGTTAACGCTGGCGAAACACTGGCCATTGTCGGGGAGTCCGGCTCGGGTAAGTCGGTTTCCGCACTAGGGGCCATCGACCTACTGCCAAGCAATGCGGAAGTGCGCGGTCAGCGCTGGCTGGAAGAGACCGACCTGACGCGGCTAAACAAGCGCGACTGGAACGGCATTCGTGGCAATCGTGTTGGGTTCATTTTTCAGGAGCCGATGACCTCGCTTAACCCGCTGCACCGCATTGGCAAACAGATTAGCGAAACGCTGCGGCTACACCAAGGGCTGAGCGGTTCAGCCGCTCGCAGCAAAGCAAAAACGCTGCTTGAGCAAGTCAAACTGCCTCGCCCTGACGAGTTGCTGGATGCTTGGCCTCATCAGCTCTCTGGCGGGCAGCGCCAGCGGGTGATGATTGCCATGGCGATTGCCAACAACCCTGCGCTACTGATTGCCGATGAACCCACCACCGCACTCGATGTCACCGTGCAGCAGGAGATTCTCGCGCTGCTTAAAGAACTGCGCGACCAGCACGGCATGGGCGTACTGCTGATTAGTCATGACTTAAACCTGGTACGCCGCCACGCCGACCGCGTCTGCGTGATGTATCAGGGCAAGGTGCAGGAAACCGGCAGCGTTACCGAGGTGTTTAGCAACCCACAAAGCGATTACACCAAAGCACTGATTGCCGCCGAACCCGAAGGCCGCCCTGCAGAACCCGCAAACACAACGCCTCTGCTGACAACACAGCAACTGCGGGTAAGCTTTAAGCGGCCTAAAACGGGGCTGTTTCAGCGCCAGCCTCCCGCCTTTGAGGCGTTAAAGGCCACCAACCTGACTATTGCCCCCGGTGAAACCCTGGGCATTGTTGGAGAGTCGGGGTCCGGTAAAACGACACTCGCCTCGGCGATTATGCGTTTGGTCGCCAGCCAGGGCGAGGTGCAGCTTGGCGATACACCGCTCAGCCAGCTCTCGGGTGACGCGCTGCGCCGCCAGCGCCATCGTCTGCAGATGGTGTTTCAGGACCCCTACGGTGCCCTTTCACCGCGGATGCCGGTATTCGATATTGTCAGTGAAGGCTTGCGCTTTCACTATCCAAAGCTTACCGATGCGGAAGTGGCCGAACGGGTACACCGCACCTTGTGGGAAGTCGGCTTACCGGAAAGCTGTGCGGCCCGCTACCCTCACGAGTTTTCCGGCGGACAGCGCCAACGCATTGCCGTAGCCCGAGCGATTATTTTAGAGCCGGAACTGCTGGTGCTAGATGAACCCACGTCAGCGCTTGACCGCACCGTGCAAAAGCAGCTGGTTGTGCTGCTGCGCGAACTGCAAGCCCGCCGCCAGCTTAGCTATCTGTTTATCAGCCACGACCTTGCCGTGGTACGGGCGATGGCCCATCGGGTCATGGTGCTAAAAGATGGCGAAGTGGTCGAACAAGGCAACTGCTTGGACGTACTTGCTGCCCCTCAACACGCCTATACCAAAGCACTCATCGAAGCTGCGCACTTGCACTAAGTGCCTGCTTAACTTTTTGTTTAAGCAATTTTCCGGATGTTCTGCTGTTTTTAGTCGAAACAAGATACCGCAATGGACATCTAGTCCATTGCGGTATCTCAACGGAAAAGGTCGCTTAAAAGCTGGCGATCTCTTCCGGGGTAAGCTCCCGCCATTCGCCAGGAGCAAGGTCATCGGGCAACAATACATCACCAATCGAGCGGCGATGTAGCGTGTTAACGTGGTTGCCTAAAGCGGCAAACATGCGCTTCACCTGATGGTAGCGCCCTTCGGTAATGGTGAGTTCCGCTTGTTGCGGGGTGATAAAACGCAGCGTGGCGGGCTGGGTAGGCGTTTCCTCACCTTCCAGTAAGATACCCTCAGCCACCTGTTCTATCGCCTGCTGGGCGGCCTCGCCTTCCATCGGCTCAGCCAACTCCGCTATATAGACTTTGGCACAGCGGTGGCGTGGCGAGGTCACTCGGTGCGACCATTGGCCATCATCGGTCAGTAACAGTAGGCCCGTGGTATCCACATCTAGCCGCCCTACTGGCTGCAGCCGCTCCACTTTAGGTAAGTCGATAATGTCGATTACCCGCGGGTAGAGACCCCGGCGAGCGGTACACTCCACATCCAGCGGTTTATGCATCATCACGTAGCGAAGCCCCACTAGGGCGAGCCGTTCGCCGTTGAGCTTCACTTCGTCATTTTCAGTATCTACCTGGGTGGCCGCCTGCTTGATCGGTTCGCCATTGAGCGTCACTTCACCGTTTTTAAGCGCACGTTTTGCTAGGCTGCGGGTTAGCGGTGTGGTCTCACTTAAAAAACGATCAAGGCGCATTATTGCCCCACTCCTGGCAGCAACGAAAAGCGGTCGGCATCTTGCCAGGCAGGAAATTTTTCACGAAAGGCATCTAGGTCCGTTTTATCTAGCGTCCCCGTTTCAATAAACGGAGTATGGGCAGGATGGTCGATCAGCGGTTCGCCTTTAAAATCGACCAGCATGGAGTCGCCACTATAGGCCAGCCCCTTGGCATCTTCACCCACGCGGTTAACACCCACCACGTAGGCGAGGTTTTCCACCGCGCGCGCCTGTAGCAAGGTACGCCACGGATGCCGCCGAGGAGCGGGCCAATTAGCCACGCACAGGATGGCATCATACTCGAAATGCTCGCCCTCTGCTGGCTGCTGGCGCATCCATACGGGGAAACGCAGGTCGTAGCACACGCTGAGCTGCAGCTTAAAACCGTTGAGTTCTACGATGTGGCGTTGCTTGCCCATGCCATAGCGCTCATGCTCCCCGGCCATGCGAAACAGGTGGCGTTTGTCGTAGTAGCTCACTTCTCCCGTTGGCGTTGCCCACACCATACGGTTGTAGTACTGGCCGTCGTCAACAATGGCGACGCTGCCGGTCACCACGCAGCCCCTTGCCTTCGCCTGGGTTTGCAGCCAGGCAACGCTTTGGCTCTCTTTCATGGGCTGCGCCATTTCCCGGGAATTCATCGTGAAACCGGTGGCAAACATCTCTGGCAGTACAATCAGGTCAGTGTCGCGACTATCTAAATCACCCAGCAGTGCTTCTAAATGCGTGTGGTTGGCTTGGGGATCTTCCCAGCGTAAGTCGCACTGCACCAGGCTAGTTTTTAATTGACTCATGCCACGTCTCCTTTGCATCGGTGTCTTTATCAATTGTGTGCTAGATTAGCATTTTTACTTAATGAGGCTGCTATGCTTCCATCCGCTCCTAGGGACCCTGAAGCGGTCAAAGGCGTCATGTTTGGCTTAACCGCCTACACCATGTGGGGGTGTTTCCCGCTGTTTTTTGCCCTCTTTGACGGGATTCCGGCCTTTGAGATCTTGATTCACCGCATTTTGTGGTCGTGCCTATTCCTGGTGGGGCTGATTAGCGTGTTGGGCCGCTGGTCACCGGTCGTGGCTGCATTGGTGCAGCCTAAGCGCTTGGGCCGAGTGTTAGCCTGCGCGCTGCTGATCGCCTTTAACTGGGGCATCTATATCTATGCGGTGGAGAGCAAACAGGTGCTGCAAGCCAGTTTAGGCTACTTTCTCACCCCGTTGGTGAATGTAGCACTGGGCATGCTAGTACTTCGGGAAGTCATGGCGAAGCTACAGCTTGTGGCGCTGGGCCTCGCCAGCCTTGCCATTGCGATTCAATTTATCATGCTGGGTGAATTACCGTGGCTTAGCTTGCTGCTTGCTCTTAGCTTCGGCAGCTATGGGCTGTTTCGTAAGCAAGTGCCACTGGATGGACTGTCAGGTCTCTTCGTGGAAACGCTGCTGCTATTCCCGCTGGCGCTAATGGCGCTTACCTGGATGAGCTGGCAGGGCGAGTCACATTTCCTCCACGATGCGCCCATGTCCGCGCTGTTAGTCGTGAGCGGAGTCTTAACTGCCCTGCCGTTGATGGCCTTTGCAGGCGCGGCGCGTCGCTTACGCTTGGCCACGCTGGGGTTCTTAATGTATATCAACCCCAGCATTCAGTTCCTAATTGCCTTGACGATTTTCGGTGAGCCCCTGGGCATGATCCAACTCGCTACGTTCTTGATGATCTGGACCGGTCTTGCGCTCTACTCCTGGTCCTCATGGCAATCACGCCCGCGTCAAGCGGCGGTTTGACGAAGCAGTCGGTAACGCTGGCTGCTCTTTATGAGCCACACTGGTTGCGGTGTTTTTTTCCGGCGGGTAGCCAACACGGAAACCGCCCCAGTGCTTGCCATTAATATAAATCGGCACTGAGAGGTCGTGCATGATCTCGCCAGTATCACGCTTGTAGGTTTGCAGTAGCAGCGGTTTCTCGTGTGCACCGCAACGGCTACCGGTGGGATCATCAAAAATACGCTTACTGCGGCAGTACTTTAGATCGTGGTCATAATCGCCGGTTGGCGCGCGGCTTACAGCAGCATTGTGGGTAGGCACGTAGCCGTTACGGTCACAAGCAATGGCGTAGCTCAAGCCATATTCGTTGAGTAACGGCTCCTGAAGGCTGGGCAACTGCTGATCCGTGAAAGAATCGAACCCGGTATGGTAAAGCGGGGGGCGAGTGCCGTTAATGGCCGCATAATCTGGTTGGAACAGCGCTCTTTCTGATAGCTCCCCTCGGGCAATGGCTTTCTCAAACAGTTTACCGATGCGGTCAGCGGTTTGGCGGGCAACCAGAAAGACGGTTTGATGCCGCCCCTGTAGACGCTGCTGCGCCAGTTCGCCGTCAACACCTTCTGCGGCATCCATGAGCGCACGCGCCTGAAGGGCCAACTCGTGCATGTTGCGGTTGCCTTCATCTACATCGTCCTCCAACTGGCTCAGGCTGTCGGCCACCGTTTGGCTATGTTCTTTAGTACTGGCCATAGCATCGGCAACGCTGGTGATCTCCTGCTGGACTTGATCAAACTCTTCGGTCATCGTGGCTAAGCTGCTGCCTACTCGTTGCATCCCCTGGGAGCGTTCGCGAACCCGCGTCATCAAATCCCCCATGGTGGCCACCACGCTCTGACCGCTCTGATGCATGTCTTTGACCAGCTCATCAACGCTTTGCGTCGCCGTCGAAGTCTTCAAAGCGAGGTTACGCACTTCTCCTGCGACCACAGCAAAGCCCCTGCCATGCTCACCTGCTCGAGCGGCTTCAATGGAGGCATTCAGTGAAAGCAGATGGGTCTGTTCGGCAATGCCTTCAATCATCGAGGTGACGCTGCGCACACGCTCAATTTTATCGTTGAGTACAGTCAGCATATCCAGCGCTTGGTTAGAGCGCTCAGCCACATCGGTCATATCATGGATGATAGCGGTCAGTTCATCGTGATTATGATGGCTGGCCTGTCGTGCGTTATCGGCAAGGGCGGCCACCTGGGTAGCACTGGCACTGACCTGCATAATGGCAGCATTGATAGCGCTCATACTGGAGGACGCTTCGCTGGCCATAGTCTCCTGTTTGCCCAGCCGCTGAGCCATCAAGTCAGCGTAATGGGACACTTCCGCCGAAGCAATCGCGGTACTGCTGGCACGGTTCATCAACCGGTATGCCATTGCCCGCAGGGCTCTATAATCACGCAGCGGCTTTAGCCCGAAGGCCGACTGATTCAAGCGCTGCCGGTCAGCGCCATAAACGCTATACAACCCGCTAACTACAACCCCCATGCCACCTAATGCAGCGCACGGAACCGCAAGGTATTGCCAACCTGCTGGTAGCGACACCAACCAGATAGAAGCGATCAAGAGTAGCAATGACACCAGCCAACGAAGTAGTCGCATGTGAGGTACTCTGTTGTAGTTAACATGTTTGCGCCATGGAGCGATGCGAATCGGGAGAGTATTTCTTCTCAGTAATCTTAACGGGTTATGCTAATGAAAGAAGTAGCACTTTGGGGGAAGAGCGATGTGTATTGCTGGCAAGGAAACGGCAAATGCCGTAATTATCGTTATAACGCGCTAAACTATTGCCTTTATTTTCAATGCTGCCCTTATGCACACTCGGCCTAAGCCATAGGAGCTTATGTTTAAGCGCTATTTGCCTATTTTTACCTGGCTGCCCCACTACCATAAGCGTTTGCTTGGAGCCGACCTTCTGGCAGGCTTAATTGTGACCGTTATGGTCATACCTCAATCGCTAGCTTATGCCCTGCTTGCGGGATTGCCAGCCGTGGTAGGCCTCTATGCGAGTATTCTGCCGCAACTGCTGTATACCTTTCTTGGCACCAGCCGCACTCTGGCGGTAGGGCCAGTCGCCATCATCGCGCTGATGACTGGGGCCGCGCTATCCTCGGTGGCTGCGCCTGGTACCCCCGAGTACCTGCAGGCTGCGCTGGTGCTCTCGCTGCTCTCAGGTGCCATTTTGGTGGCCATGGGCGCGCTAAAGATGGGCTTTTTCAGCAACTATTTAAGCCACCCGGTTATTTCGGGCTTTTTAACCGCTTCGGGAATTTTGATTGCCGTTAGCCAGTTAGGCAGCCTGCTGGGCGTTTCAAGCAGCGGTTTCACTCTGGTAGAGCGCCTGATGACGCTACTGCCTAACCTGCCTACGTTTAACCCTTATACAGTTGCCATTGGCGGTGGAACGCTGCTGTTTCTGGTGTTAATGCGCCGCTATGGCAAACAAAGCTTGATAAAGGTAGGCCTTCCCGCAGCACTCGCTGATTTAATGACCAAAGCAGGGCCCGTCTTTGCCGTGGTGGTCACTACGTTGGCGGCGTGGCACTGGCAGTTGGCTTACGAGCATGGGGTAGCCGTGGTCGGCACTATTCCCAGCGGTCTGCCCGCACTTAGCTTTCCCTGGGGGGATGCGTCGTTATGGCGAGCACTATTAATACCCGCCATGTTGATTAGCCTAGTGGGGTTTGTCGAGTCGGTTTCTATGGGGCAAATGCTGGCAGCAAAACGGCGCCAGCGTATCTCCCCCAACCAGGAGCTGATTGGCTTAGGGGCCGCCAACTTAGCGGCAGGGTTTACCAGTGGCATGCCTGTCACCGGCGGCTTATCCCGCACCGTCATCAACTACGATGCGGGCGCACAAACGCCTGCTGCTGGGGCCTTTGCCGCGCTCGGCATTGCACTTGTGACCATGGCATTTACCGGCTGGCTCTACCATCTACCCATTGCAACGCTGGCGGCCACCATCACGGTGTCTATTTTGACCCTGGTGGATATCCCCATGCTGCGCCAAACCTGGCGCTACTCCCGTAGCGACTTTGCCGCCATGGCGGTCACGATTCTATTAACACTGGTGGAAGGCATTGAAGCGGGCATTATTGGTGGGGTAACACTTTCCATTGCGCTCTTTTTATACCGCACCAGCCGCCCTCACAGCGCTTTAGTGGGCCGAGTGCCGGATACCGAGCACTTTCGTAATGTAGAGCGGCATGATGTGGAGACGGTGAGCAACGCAGCCCTACTGCGCATCGATGAGAGCCTCTACTTCGCCAATGCCCGTTATCTCGAAGACACCGTTTACAACTTGGTGGCCAGCCGCCCAGAGCTTGAGCATGTCGTGCTGATCTGTTCAGCAGTCAACCTGATTGACGCCTCGGCCTTGGAGAGTCTGGATGCCATCAATGCTCGCTTGAAAGATTCCGACGTCAAACTGCACTTATCAGAGGTGAAAGGCCCGGTGATGGACCAGTTGAAAAAAAGCGACTTCCTGGATGCGTTAACCGGGCGGGTATTTTTAAGCACCTACGCGGCATGGCGGCAATTCTCTTAGCTTAGGAACGCATAAACCACTGAAAATCCAGGCAACCGCCTGGCTTTTTTTGTGAGCCTAAGGACTATTTTTGACTGCCCACCAGAACAGCGTTGACAGCCTCTCTAGCCTTACCTACTATCACTCGACCACTTAGCAAAACCAAATACCGCATAGCAAAACACAAAGTAGCTAAACGTAACGAACCTAAAAGTAACAATCACAATAGAAGCAACCACAATAAAGGAGCATCTCAATGCGTCCGTTTGCTCACCGCCTACTCATCGCCGCACTTCCCCTTTCTTTATTGAGTGCATCAATCAGCCATGCCAGCGAGGTAGAACTCCCTGGCACTATGGCCTGGACGGCCTACGGCACCAACTCTAGCGGTTACGCCCAAGCCGTTGCGATTGGCAATATGCTGCAGAATAAGTACGACTCTTCTGTGCGCATTCTGCCTGGTGATAACGATGTTTCCCGTATGACGCCCCTTAAACAGGGTCGCGTTGACCTGTGCGCTTGCGGTATCGCCAGCTACTACGGCGCTGAAGGGGTCATGATGTTTGCCGACCGCGATTGGGGTCCGCAGCCGCTGCGCGTGATTACCACCTCTACCGCGTCGTTTGGTCTGTCGCTGGCTGTGGCGGGTGATTTGGACGTTGAAACCCCCGCCGATTTAGCAGGCAAACGCATTGCTTATATTCGCGGTGATGATGCCCTGAACAAAGGCACTCAGGCGTACCTTGCCTTCGGCGGCCTAACCTGGGATGACGTTGAACGCGTTGACTACCCCGGCTATGCCCGCTCTTTCGACGGCATTATTGCTGGTGATGTGGACGCCTCGTTCACTACCACCGTTACACCGCCCGCTCAGCAGCTCGCGAGCAGCCCACGGGGCGTTAGCTGGCCGGTGCTTGACCCTAACGATGAAGCTGGCTGGGAACGCATGGCGGCGGTGGCACCCTACTTCCGCCCCCATGAAGTCACCGCCGGTGCAGGCGGCATTAGCGCCGACAACCCGGTACCCAGCGCCAGCTATCCCTACCCCATTGTGGTGGCGAATCAAGACCTTGATGACAATGTCGCTTACGGTTTAATCAAAGCGATGCAGGAAAACTACGACGACTACAAAGATAACGCGCCGGGTGCAGTGGGCTACGCGCTGGAGTACCAGGATCTACAGTGGGTAATCCCATTCCACGACGCAGTGGTGGAGTACTACAAAGAGATCGACGTGTGGACCGATGAGATGCAGGCCCACCAAGACCAACTCGTTGAGCGTCAAAACGTATTAATGCAGGCCTGGGAGCAGTTTATGCAAGACGCATCCAGCGATGCCGATACGTTTACTACTGACTGGATGGCCGCCCGCGCCACGGCGCTCACCGATGCTGGGTTCGAGCCGATCTTCGAGTAACTCGCCACGGGGCGGCGCTCGCCGCCCCTGCTGATTGATGGAACGCCCTATGACCACCGATACCGCACCTGCCAGCACGCCGCAGGTTAAAGAAAAGATCAGCCAAATCCGCGAGCTGCCTCTGGCGCTTCGTTGGGTGCCTGCCACCGTCACCGTATTACTGATGATGATGACGCTGGACTACCTGTTTAACTGGGGCTTGCTCACGTTCGTGACCGGGCTGGAAACTCAGTTTTACTATGCAGTGGTGGCACTGCTTCTGCCGCTCGTGTTTCTGCTATGGCCCATGCGCAGCAGCCAACAGGAGCAATCCATTCCCTGGTATGACTACCTGCTTAGCGCTGTCACGCTGATCGTGGGTGGCTACTTTGTGTATAACGCTGTTCCCATTCTGGAGCGCGGCTGGGCGTTTGCAGCTCCGGATATCGCCATTTATTTCAGCTATGCCTACTGGTTATTGATTATCGAAGCCGCCCGCCGAGCCGGCGGTTTGCCGATTGCCATCATTGCCGGGGTGTTCTCGCTTTACCCCTTAGTAGCCGATATCGTTCCTGGCCCCATCCAGGCATTCCCTTCTAGCCTGCCTGAAACGGCGATGTACCACACCATGAGCACCGAAAGCATCATGGGGGTTCCGCTACAGGCTTTTGCGGGCCTGGTGATTGGCTTTCTGGTGTTTGGCGTGGTGCTGCAAAAAAGCGGCGGCGGCAAATTCTTCATTAATTTAGCCTTTGCGCTTTTAGGCCATGTACGCGGCGGCCCGGCTAAGGTGTCGATTTTTTCCAGCGGCCTGATGGGTTCCATGAGCGGCAGCGTGATCAGTAACGTGCTGACCACCGGGGTACTCTCGATTCCGGCCATGCGCCGCATTGGCATGAGCCGCTCGTTTGCGGGCGGTGTGGAAGCCTGCGCCTCAACCGGTGGCGTATTGATGCCCCCAGTGATGGGCGCCACCGCCTTCGTGATGGCCATGTTCCTGGATATTCCCTACTCAGCAGTGGCGCTGGCAGCGGTCATCCCCTCGATTCTCTATTTCCTTGGTCTGTTCATTCAAATTGATGCCTATGCCGCGCGCAATGACATCAAAGGCCTGCCCGCCATCGAGCTGCCGTCGATTAAGCAAACGCTGAAAGAGGGCTGGTACTTTATCTTCGTCTTCGGCCTGCTGGTGTGGATGCTGCTGATCATGCAACGCGAAGCGGTTGCCCCATTCTATGCGACCGCCCTGCTGTTAGTGCTCAACCAGCTCTCTAAGCAGAATCGCTGGGGTTGGAAGGATGTCACCGAGACGCTCTCGTCGGCGGCCAAGCTGTTTGCTGAGCTTATCGCCATTCTGGCGGGCGTGGGTATGTTGGTAGGCGCGCTCTCCATGACCGGCCTGTCGGGCACCATTGCCAACGACTTTATCAATATCGCCGGCGGCAGCGTGCCATTGCTGCTAATTATGGGCGCGGTCACCAGCTTTGTGTTGGGCATTGGCATGACCGTTACCGCGGCCTATATCTTCCTGGCGGTGGCGCTCGCCCCTGCGCTGATTCAAGGCGGCGGTCTGGACCCCATGGCGGTGCACATGTTCATTCTCTACTGGGGCATGCTCAGCTTTATCACGCCACCCGTGGCACTCGGTGCTTTTGCCGCCGCTACCGTGGCCGGTGCCCGTCCTATGGAAACCGGCCTGCAGGCCATGCGTCTAGGCAGCGTGATTTACTTTATACCCTTCCTGTTCGTACTGAATCCCGCGCTGATCATGCAGGGCGAACCATGGATGGTCATTGCCGTGTTTATCCAAGCGGTCATCGGCATCATCCTGTTTGCCTCCGCGATGCAAGGCTACCTGATGGGCGTGGGTCGTTTGGGTTACGGCGCGCTGCAGGAAATCGTGATTCGTGCGCTGGTACTGATCGCGGGGCTACTGCTCGCCCTACCGGGCGGCGGCATGGTACCGCTAAGCCAGTGGGAGTTGATTGGTTTAGCCGCTGTGGCGCTGCTACCCGCCGTGGTGCTTGCCCGCCTTAGCCAGCGCCATCACCAGCGTTCGCTCACTGCCAACGCTTAATGCCACCCTCGAGGATTCTTATGAGCACAAAAACAAATCTCACCCTCGTACTCGGTAGTTTAACGGCAGGCCTGCTGGCGGCTGGCAGCGCCAGCGCCATGCCTAGCACGCTGAACTGGACCGCGTATGGCACCGGCACCAGTGGCCATGCGCAGATTATGGCCATCAGCCAGCTGCTACAGGAGGAGCACGGCACTCAGTCCCGCGTCATCCCGGGTGAAAACGACACCATGCGCATGACACCGCTGAAAACTGGCCGCGTGGATCTCTGCGCCTGCGGCATTGCCAGCTACTACGGCTCTGAAGGCGTGATGATGTTCGCCGGGCCGGACTGGGGCCCGCAGCCCATTCGGGTGATTTCTACCTCCATGGCCAGCTTTGGGTTAGGTATGGCCGTGGCAGGCGACGTAGAGATGGATTCCATCGCCGATCTGGAAGGTAAACGTCTAGCCTACCTGCGCGGCGACGACGCGCTGAACAAAGCCGCTGAAGCCTACCTAGCTTTCGCGGGTTTGACCTGGGATGACGTCGAGCGCGTTGACTTCCCCGGCTACAACGCCGCCTTCGACGGCATTATCAGCGGCCGCGCCGATGCCGCTATTACCACGACGGTTACCCCTGCCGCCCAACGCTTAGCGGCGAGCCCGCGTGGATTGCAGTGGCCGGAGCTACCCACTGAAGACGCCGCAGGTTGGGCACAGATGCTGGAGGTGGCCCCCTACTTCCAACCCCACGACGTCACTTCAGGCGCAGGTATTAACGCTGACCACCCGCTTGCCAGCGCCAGCTACCCCTATCCGATCATGGTGAGCAACGCCGATTTAGCGCCAGAAACCGTCACCGGCTTGATCACCACGCTAGTGGAGTCCTTCGACGACTATAAAGATAACGCCCCAGGGGCTAGCGGCTATGCCCTTGAGAATCAAAACATGACCTGGGTGGTGCCTTTCCACGATGCCGTGGTGGCGTACTACCAAGAAAGCGGTGTATGGACCGATGAAATGGACGCCCACCAGAACGCTTTGGTGGAGCGGCAACAGCTGCTAATGGACACCTGGGAAGCCTATCAAGCCGATGCGCCCGAAGACGAAGCGGCGTTTATCGACGGCTGGATGGAAACCCGGCGGGCTGCCTTACAAGAAGCTGGGTTAAACCCCGTTTTTTGATGTTGCTTCAATCACGACGGAAATCATTACCTAAGGCCGCCTCTGCGCGGCCTTTTGTTTAGCCAACAACGTTCCGCAATGCAGAACGTTGTTTTGCATTATTGACTCTAACGGCATCTTTCGCCATGATCACCTCATTCCGAATAACAACTTTAAATTTCATATAGCGAAATACGGGAGCCACTATGAGTGTTCACTACCAGCGACATGGCGAGGTCGGCGTCATTAGTATCGCTAACCCGCCCGTCAACGCATTGAGCCAAGCGGTGCGTAGCGGTTTGCTCAGCGCCCTTGAAGAGGGATTGGCCGACCAGCAGGCCCAAGCACTGGTGGTGATGGCAGAGGGGCGCACCTTTATCGCCGGGGCCGATATACGTGAATTTGGTAAGCCGCCCCAAGCACCTCTGCTACCGGATGTCATTACCCAGCTAGAAGCCTGCTCGAAACCGCTCATCGCATCGCTACACGGCACTGCGCTAGGCGGCGGCTTGGAAGTTGCGCTGGGTTGCCACTATCGTGTTGCGCTGGCAGGCACCCGCGTTGGTTTACCGGAAGTGAAGCTTGGCTTACTGCCCGGCGCAGGCGGTACCCAGCGGCTGCCCCGTTTGGTAGGTGTTGAAAGATCCCTAGAAATCATCACCAGCGGGCGCTTTGTAGACGCCGCTGAAGCGCAGGATATCGGCATTATCGATGCCATCAGCGATGCCCAAACACCGCTGGAAGCGGGTTTGGCAGCGGCAAAAGAGGTATTAGCGGGACAACAGCAGGCGCGCATCACCGGTCAGTTACCCGCTCCAGAGGCCAACCCCCTGGCCATTGCTGCCATGCGAGAGCAGCTTGAAACCAGCGTACCAGCTCTGTTCTCTCCGTTTCGCATTGTGGACGCCGTTGACGCCTGCACCAAAGCCACATCTCTGGAAGAGGGTTTGCGCCGCGAGCGTGAGCTATTTCTTGCCTGTATGGACTCCCCGCAGCGCGCAGGGCTGATTCACCTCTTTTTTGCCGCTAGAAATCCCCATGTCGTCCCTGGCGTAGACAATGCTGAGCCCTTTGCGCAGATCGCCCTCATCGGTGAGCACACGCTGTTTGAGACGTTTCATACCGCCGCCCAGCGCGCCAACATAACGCTTACCGATACCCCAAACGATAGCACCGAGCTGTGCCTGCTCGCCCCTGGCGAAGATGTCAGCACCTGCCCTTCTCAAGCCGTCACCGTAGCGCTGCAGCCACTCACCGACAGTGCCTCAGCCACACTCCTAAGCCTAGTACTTGCCGAGCGCGGCCCGTTCCATGAATTGGTGAATCACCACGCCAGCGCGACCGACCAGCAGCGGGCTGCCTTAACGCTCAAAGCGCTGCGGGCCAACGTGGTGGTTAGCAAGTCGCCTAGCGTATTGAGCACGCTGTATAACGCCGCAAAGCAAGCGCCCGACAACGACGCTCAGTCAGCCATGGAGCAGGCGAGCCTGACGCTAGCGCAGCAAGGTGCCTGCTACCGCGAGAGCGATATTGATCTGCTGGCAGTGGAAGCGTTGGGCTACCCCCGCCATTTAGGCGGGCCGCACCGCCATGCCTCTCTGCCATCCCATTTATCGACTCACAAAAAGACGCCTTCCGAGGATGCACACTCATGAACCTGACGTTTAGCCCCGAAGAGCAGGCATTCCGCGAGGAAGTCCGCCGATTTTTAGCCGATGCACTGCCGAGCGACATCCGTGAGCGCGTGCGCCTAGGCCGCCATCTACCCGCCGATGACCACATCCGCTGGCAGAATATTCTCAGCGATCAAGGGTGGCTTGCCGCCAACTGGCCTGTTGAACACGGCGGTCCAGGCTGGGGCCCGGTGCAGCGACATATCTTCGATGAAGAGTGCGCCGCCGCCCACGCCCCTACGGTGGTGCCCTTTGGCGTCAATATGGTCGCGCCAGTGATTATGAAATTCGGCAGTGTGGAACAGCAACAACACTACCTGCCGCGGATTCTTAATAACCAGGACTGGTGGTGCCAAGGTTATTCTGAGCCGGGCGCTGGCTCGGATTTGGCGGGCTTATCCACCCGCGCCGTGCTCGATGGCGACCACTACATCGTCAACGGGCAGAAAACCTGGACGACCCTGGGCCAGCACGCCAATATGATGTTCTGTTTGGTGCGCACCGACCCCCACGCGAAAAAACAGGCGGGTATCAGCTTCTTGCTGATCGATATGCAGACCCCCGGCATTACCGTACGGCCGATTATTACCCTCGACGGTGCTCATGAAGTCAACGAAGTGTTTCTCGATAATGTGCGCGTGCCAGTAGAAAACCGCGTGGGTGAAGAGGGCCAAGGCTGGACCTGCGCCAAATTCTTGCTTACCCACGAGCGCACCGGCATTGCCGGGCTTGGCCACGCTAAGCAGGCACTGCGCCATTTGAAGTCCCTCGCCTCCCGTATGCAGCATCGCGGCAAGCCGCTTTTATCGCTCCCCAGCTTTCGCCAACGAGTGGTCAAAGCAGAGCTTGAGCTGATGGCGCTGGAAGTGACCAACCTGCGCGTGATTGCCGCAGCGCGGGATGGCGGCGTGCCGGGTGCAGAAAGCTCGCTGCTAAAAGTGCGTGGCTCTGAGCTGCGCCAAGAGATCAGCGAGCTCACCCGCCGTGCGCTTGGCCCTGCTGCCCTGCCATTCTTCCCCGAGTTTCTCCATGGTGATGCGTCGCTAGATGACGAATACGCCCAAGGCGCTGCCGCCAGCGCCCAGTATTTTAATCGTCGCAAGCTGTCGATTTATGGCGGTGCCAACGAGATTCAAAAAAGCATCGTCGCTAAAACCATTTTAGGTATGTAAGGGAGTCACCATGGATTTTGCACTCACCGACGAGCAGCGCATGCTCGAAGAGACACTGACACGCTTGGTGGCCGATCAGGTAACGCCCGAGCAGCGCCGCGCTATGCTGGAAGCGCCAGCCCAAGGGGCCAGCCCGCTATGGCGCACGTTTGCCGAGCTGGGCCTGCTGCATATGCCGTTTAGCGAAGACGTAGGCGGGCTAGGCGGCGACGGCACCGATGTAATGATTATTATGCAAGCGTTGGGGCGCGGCTTGGTGCCGGAAGCGTACCTGTTTGGGTTAATCATGCCCGGGCAGCTGCTGGCGCTATGCGCCAACTCAGCACAGCAGGAGCGCTGGCTGGCACCATTGTTGGAAGGTGAACACCAGCTCGCCTTGGCTTGGCAAGAACACACCGCCCGCTATGACGCTTTCGATATTTCGACTCAAGCGAGCCAACACAATGGCCAGTGGCAGCTTAACGGCCGCAAAGATGTCGTGATGAACCTCAGCAATGCCGCCGCCACGCTGGTGACCGCCCAACTGCCTACCGGCAAGCTAGGCGTGTTTATCGTCCCTGCCAATACTCAAGGCGTCACCTTACAGACCTATCGCACGATGGATGACCAGCCCGCCGGTGACCTAACGTTGAACAGCGTGACTCTGCCGCTAGAGAACTGCCTAAGCGAAGACGCAGGTGACGCATTGGCAGAGGTGCTGGCCCTGGGTCGCGCCGCACTTTGCGCCGAAGCCATCGGCGCAATGGAAACCGCCTGCGACCAAACCCTCGCCTATTTAAAAGAGCGCAAGCAGTTTGGCCTGCCGCTGGCCACGTTCCAGTCACTGCAGCACCGCATGGTGGATATGCATCTTCACCTGGAGCAGTCGCGCTCCATGGCAATTCTCGCCGCCACCAGCCTCTCGCTGCCTGCTGACGAGCGGGACTATAAAATCGCCGCTGCCAAGGCCTACTGCGGCGAGTCTGCGCGCTTTATTGCGGAACAAGCCATTCAGCTTCATGGCGGCATGGGTATGACCGAAGAGTGCTACGTGGCCCACTACGCCAAACATCTAGTGATGTTTGACCACTACCTGGGCGACAGCGACTATCACCTTGAGACGGTGAGCGAACAGCTCGACGCCGCCTAAGGAGCAGCTCATGCCCAGTGAAGAAAATCCGTTAGTACGCCTTGTGACTACCGAGGGCGGTATCGCCGAAGTGACTATTGCGCGCCCTGCGGTGCGCAATGCCCTCAACGAGCCCACGGCCCTGGCGCTCAATGACGCATTAGCGACCGTGGCGACCGACCCGCAGGTGCGCTGCGTGATTCTCAGCGGTGAAGGTAGCGCCTTCTGCGCCGGTGCCGATTTAGCAGAATTCGAAAAGGCCTCCACCCAGCCCGCAAGCCAACGTCTGGCAACGCTTTTTCTGCCTGCGCTGCGCAGCATGATGACGATGGAAAAGCCCGTAATCGCCGCGGTGAGCGGCGCTGCTGCGGGCATTGGTGTGTCCTACGTGCTGGCCAGCGATATGGTGGTGATGGGCCGCTCGGCTTACCTAAAACTGGCCTCTATCAATATTGGCTTGATTCCCGACGGCGGCGCTTGCTGGCATTTGGTACGCAAGCTTGGCCACGCCCAGGCTTTTGAGATGGCAGCGCTGGCTACCCCAATGGATGCAGAGCGCTGCGTGGCGCTGGGTCTGGCCAACCGGGCGGTGGAAGATGATCAGGTGTTAGCGGAAGCACGAGCGCTGGCACAGGCCCTGGTGGCTCAATCACCTCAAGCGCTGGGAGCTACGAAACGGGCCATGCGGCAGGCGGCGAACCTGTCCCTTGACGACACCCTAACGCTTGAAGGCGCACTGCAGGATGAGTGTAAAGCCACCGAGGATTTTCACGCCCGCGTGGCTGCTTTTCGTCAACGCCGTCGTAACTGATCCAGTGCTTGCTGATAATCAGCACGCAGCGTGGCTACTTCATCGGCCACGCTGCTCAGTGTGGTAATACCCCCTACCCCTTGCCCGGCACCCCAAATATCCCGCCACGCTTTTGCCTTACTGCTGCCGCCTGACCCATAGCGCATGGCATTTTTGTCGCCCTCTGGCAATGCCTCTGGGTCTAGCCCTGCCAGTTCAATACTTTGGCGCAGGTAGTTACCGTGCACACCAGTAAATAGATTGGTATAGACGATATCTCCCGCGGCGGCTTCCAGTACCATCTGCTTGTACGCGGGCTGAGCATTGGCCTCCTGGGTGGCAATAAAGCGCGTCCCCATATACACCATGTCCACGCCCAGCGCCTGAGCGGCGGCGATCTGCTCGCCTTTGGTAATCGCCCCTGCCAGCACCAGCGGGCCATCGTAAAACTGCCTGACCTCCGCCACAAAGGCGAAGGGGTTAAGCCGCCCCGCATGGCCGCCTGCCCCATGGCAGACCAAAATCAGCCCATCCACCCCGGCATCGATGGCTTTTTTAGCGTGCCTCAACGTGGTCACGTCATGAAATACCATGCCGCCATAAGCGTGCACTTGCTCGACCACCCGATTGGGCGCATGCAGGCTGGTAATGATCAGCGGCACCTTGAACTCAGCGCATAGCGCCACATCGTGATCCAGACGGTCATTGGTGGGGTGCACGATCTGATTCACCGCAAACGGCGCGGCGGGCTGCTGCGGATTCTGAGCGTTATAGTCATCTAAGGTATCGGTAATCTGCTGCAGCCACTCCCGAAGCACTTCCGCAGGCCTGGCGTTCAGCGCCGGAAACGCGCCAATAATCCCCGCCTTACACTGGGCAATCACCAGCTCAGGGCCAGAAACGATAAACATGGGAGAGCCGATAACCGGCAGCGTCATGGAGGCAGTCAGTTGGGTTAGCATACGTGGCTCATTATCATTGTTTGTAAGCCCATCAGCGTAAAACCCCAAAAAAAGGGATTTTAAAGCATGGCCAAAATAGCTGGCATGGCCGGAACAGCCCGTAGCGGGGGTCTTTCGCCAGGGATGGCGAAAGTAGCGCCCATGGACGGGTTTACAGCGCCCCCGCCTAGGGCTATTCCGGACAGCCTCCTAAACTTACAGCTTGCTTTCCAGCTCAGGAAGAATCTCAAACAGATCCCCTACCAGGCCGTAGTCGGCCACCTGGAAGATCGGCGCTTCGTCGTCTTTGTTGATGGCGACGATCACCTTGGAGTCTTTCATGCCCGCCAAGTGCTGAATCGCACCTGAAATACCCACCGCAATATAAAGCTCAGGCGCGACGATCTTACCGGTCTGGCCCACCTGCATGTCGTTAGGAACAAAGCCCGCATCGACCGCCGCACGCGAAGCGCCAATGGCCGCGCCCAGCTTGTCGGCAATGCCGTCCAGCAGTTTGAAGTTCTCGCCGTTGCCCATGCCACGGCCACCGGAGATGACGACCTTGGCGCCACCGAGTTCCGGGCGGTCGCTTTGCGCCAGCTCTTGTTTGACGAAGCTGGACTGGGCGTTGTCGGCGACGAAATCCACCGCTTCCGTTGTGGCGCTACCGCTGGTGCCGACCGTATCAAAACCGGTGGTACGAATGGTGATGACTTTTAGCGTATCGTCGCTTTTGACCGTGGCGATGGCGTTACCGGCATAGATCGGGCGCAGGAAAGTATCGGCGCTTTCGACGCCAATCACATCCGACAGCTGGCTGACATCTTTCAGGGCCGCCAAGCGTGGCAGGACGTTTTTACCGGTGGTGGAGGCGCTGGCCAGTACGTGGGTGTAATCACCTGCCAGCTCTACCAGCAGCGCACCCATGGGCTCGGCCAGCTGATGGGCGTAGACGGCGTTATCTGCCACGCGTACTTTACGCACGCCATCGAGTTTGGCTGCCGCGTCAGCGGCGGCCTGGACGCCTTCACCGGCGACCAGCACATCAATATCGCCACCGATGGCCTGGGCCGCTGCGACGACGTGAGCGGTCGCGCCCGCTAACTGACCTTCATGCAGGTCGGCAAGTACCAGAATGCTCATGAGATCAGCTCCTTTTAAAGCACTTTGGCTTCGTTTTTCAGTTTGTCGATCAGCTCATCCACCGAGGCGACTTTGATACCGCCTTTGCGCTCGGCGGGGGATTGCACTTTGAGCAGCGTAACCTTGGAGGCCACTTTCACGCCGTAGTCAGTAGGGGTTTTGACATCCAACGGCTTCTTCTTGGCCTTCATGATGTCCGGCAGCTTGGCGTAGCGCGGCTCGTTAAGGCGCAGGTCGGTGGTGACGATCGCCGGGAGTGTGAGGGCAACGGTTTGCAGACCGCCGTCGATTTCACGCGTGACATTAACTTTGTCGCCATCTACCGCGACTTCTGAGGCGAAGGTACCTTGCGGCAGATTGGTCAGCGCGGCGAGCATCTGGCCGGTCTGGTTGTTGTCGGTGTCGATGGCCTGTTTGCCGAGGATCACCAAGCCCGGCTGCTCTTCGTCCACCACTTTAGCCAGCAGTTTGGCCACCGCCAGCGATTCGGCGCGCTCGTCGGTTTCAATATGAATGGCGCGGTCGGCCCCCAGCGCCAGCGCGGTGCGCAGCTGCTCTTGGGCGGCCTTGGGGCCCACGGTCACGGCCACGACTTCGGTGGCTACGCCCTTCTCTTTCAGGCGCACTGCCTCTTCCACGGCAATTTCGCAGAAGGGGTTCATGGCCATTTTGACGTTGGTAAGGTCCACATCAGAGTGGTCCGCTTTGACGCGGATTTTGACGTTGTAGTCGATGACGCGTTTCACCGCGACGAGGATTTTCATAAGGCATGCTCCAGCGATTGAACCATCGGCTTTTTATTCCGCATAGCAAAATAATATTTCACTTTATAAAAATAACAATAAAAAAAACGCCTGCCAAAGGTCAAGCGTTTCCTTGAACAGCCCACCTCAGAAAGGCGACCAACCAAACCATAACGCCAGCAGCGGGATGGCAGCGACCAGAAAGCGTCCGTTCCAGCGGTAACCGATGCGGGTGGCGGGTACGCCGGTAAAGCGCGAGAGAATCAGCATGGAAGCGGTCATTGGTGATGACATCAGCGCCAGCGCCCAGCCTACCATTAACGATGCCCCAATCAGCTCAGGCGTTAACCCTTCAATGCCCAGCGTGGGGAGCAAGCCCACCAACAGCGTCACCGTAACAATCGGGTTGACGCCTATTTGCGCTAGCCCCACCACCATCAGCATGGCCAACACCGCATTCAAAGTGCCCAGCGGGTCTAGCACCGCCAATAGCGGTGCTAGCTGCTGAGTATCCACCAAGCCCACGCATACATGCCCCAAATAGCCTGCCGCCCCCAGCACCACGATTTCATTAGCGCTGGGAGACAGCAACCAAGGTAGCTGACGATGCACCGCCGTTATGGCGGCAGGCAACCCGCCAAAGCCCAGCCTGCGACGCTGCCAAGCCAGCCATAAAAGCGCCCCGGTAGGCGCGCCCAGCAGCGCGGCAATGGGTAGTCGTAACTCCAGCAGCCACGCAATGGAAAACACCAGCGCCACAATGCCGATTAGCAAAACGCTAAACTGCGCCAACGGGCGCAGCGACGGGGTGACATAGGTTTTATTGGCGGGTGGGTGCGGGCCGGTGAAGTAGTCCACCGCCCAGCCCGCCATAAAAATCAGCGCGGCGGCCCCGAGAATATAGGGTGCCAGCTGTGGCCAGGTGACCTGGGGAAGGCTTGAGAGGACCACGGCCACCCCGATACCCATGGGCGAAATCAGCGGGGCCAGCGAAAACCCGCGCAGCAGCGCTAGCATCATGCGCCGCTGGCGGGCCTCACGCACCCAGGCGCGCCCTTGGGCGGCACTGAGGGTATTGCTCTTCTCGATCATCGCGGCGAACAGATTCAGCACGCCAATGTTCAAAATGATGCCAAACAGCGCCGAACCCAGGGATAAGATCGGGTAGCGACGGCTAGGCGGCTGAAGCAGCATGCTTTGCCCGCAGCGGCGCACTAAACGAGAGCGATAGGCAGGTAGGCGCAGCATACTCAGCGCCACCACAAAGGTAGCAAAAAACGCGAAACGCCCACTCGCCTCAAACAGCAGTTGCCCAGGCGTAGGCGAGCGCCACAGCGCGAGCAGTGTGAGTACGCCAGCGGCACACAGCAGCCCCTTGGCCATGCGGGTGAGTTGACCTTTCAGGGTCATCAAATAGAGCAGCAGCGCAACAATGCCTGCGGCTTGCCACGCCACGCTGCCACCCACCAAATGAATCAGCGTGGCAAGCGTCACCAGTAGCAAACAGGAAACCCGCAGGCGGGCTGGGCTCACTCGCTAGGCTCCCTCAACTGCGGGTCGGGAACGCCTTGTGACGATTCGCTGCCGCTGCGGCGACGAAACGCGCCTTCGCCCATAGCGACAAGATTGCCCTGCTCATCCACGATCTCACCGCTGGTCATGAAGGTTTTTTGCCCGCCGCCACGCAGCGTGCCCGTGGCCCTTAACACGCCTTGCCGAGCAGGCCCCACAAAGGTGGTAGTGAGTGACAGCGTCATCCCACGACGAATATTCCCCGGCACATCGCAGTGCAGGCCCGCTAGGCTTAAGGCACTGTCCAGCATGGAAGCCAGTACACCGCCATGCACATTGCCGCTGCGGTTAAGGTGCTTGGGTTCAATGGTGAGTTCCACTACCGCGCGCCCCTCTTCCCACTCCACCACGTGCATGCCCAGCAGTTCGTGATAACCCATCAGCGCCTGCGGTGTGATGGAGGCGTCAGCGCCGTCTGTTTCGCTCATAAAGCGCTCTCCTGCTGGGCCAAGTCGCGTAGCCGTCCTTTTAAAATCTTACCGCTGGCAGTGGAAGGCAGCGCATCCATCAGCACAATTTGGGTCGGACGCTTATAAGGCGCAAGCCGTTCGGCAATAAAGGCTTTGAGTTCTGCCATATCAACCTCAATACCCGGCTCACACTGCACAAATGCCACGACCTCTTCATTGCCTGCCACCTGCCGCCCAACCACTGCGGTTAAGGTCACCGCAGGATGCTCATTGATGACCGCTTCCACATCTGGCGGGTAGATGTTGAAGCCCGAGCGAATAATCAGCTCTTTACTGCGGCCCACGATATAGAGCTGATCATCGTGATCCAGCTTGGCGATATCACCGGTATTGAGCCAACCATCTTCCGTTAAAGTGGCGCGGGTGGCGTCCGGCTGGCGGAAGTAGCCCTTCATGATATTAGGGCCACGCACCCACAGCTCGCCGATCTCATCGCCTGCCTTTTCTGACGTGCCGCTGCTGCCTAAGGGCTCTAACCGATACTCCAACAGCGGCAGCACGCGGCCCACGGTGCTGCTCTGGTGGCGGTCTTCAATGCGGGTTTGACTAATCGTGGGGCTGGCTTCGGTGAGACCGTAGCCATTGTGCAGCGTTAGGCCAAACGCAGCTTCCACGCGTTTTTTTGGTATCGCTATCCAGCGGCGAGCCGCCTGCGGAGATATAGATAAGCGCAGGTGCTTCTAACGCGCGCTGCTCACGCTTCAAGTACTCCAGGGCGCGAGCGTACATAGCAGGCACGCCCTGAAGCACGGTAATGCGCTCCTCTTTGAGCGTTGCCAGCAGCTGTACCGCGTCAAACCGGGGCACGGTATAAAGGCACGCGCCGTTATACAGCGAGCCCATACACACTGATGAGAGGCCAAACACATGAGACATCGGCAGCACGCCGTACACCCGCTGCCCTTCACTCAGATGACGCATGCCGCCGGAAATAGAGGCGATATACAGAATACCGCGATGGGTCAGCATGACGCCTTTCGGCGTGCCGGTGGTGCCTGAGGTGTAGATCATCGCGGCTACCTGCTCGGCACCGCTGGCGTGAACAGGCTCTGGCTCGCTATCAAATAGCGGTGAAATCGCTAGGCCGCCGAGCTGCGGATGCTGATAGCGGTCAGCCGCGTGGCGCTCGGCGTGCTGGCTCGCCTCTTGGGAGGCTTCGCAAGTGTAAAACACTCGGCGAGGCAGGCAGTTGCCCTGAATTAAATCCACTTCCTGAGCGGAGAGGCGCGAATTGACAATCGCGACCCAAACATCCATTTCACTGGCGGCCAACAGCAGTACTACCAGGGCACGGCAGTTTTCACTGACCGTCATAATACGGTCGCCGGGCCGTATGCCTAAATTAGCTAACCACTCGCAGGCGGCATAAATCTCTTGCCCCAGCTCGGCGTAGCTCCAGCGGACGTTGCCATCCACAAGCGCGGGGTGATCCGCTAGGCGTTTCGCATTTTCCAGCACGCGGGTGCTCAAGCGCTCGGGAAGTTCTGCTAACAGCTCGCTTGCCAGACGGCCAAAGATTTTCTCATCTGGCGCTTGGTAAGGGATCGACAGAGCCATTAGGACGCCTCCCGCACCATGTTCCGGGCAATCACCAGCTGCTGAATTTGCGTCGTCCCTTCGTAAATGCGGAACAAGCGCACATCGCGGTAGAAACGCTCAACGGCGTATTCCGACATATAGCCCGCACCGCCGTGCACCTGCACGGCGCGATCCGCGACGCGCCCCACCATCTCGGCACAGAACAGCTTGCAGCAGGAGGCTAGGGTTGAGACGTTTTCGCCATCATCCTTGCGGCGTGCGGCGTCCATGACCATGGTTTTGCCTGCGTAGGCCTCGGTTTTGCTATCTGCCAGCATGGCCTGCACCAGTTGGTGCTCCGCCAGCGGAGCACCAAACTGCTTACGCTCCATGGTGTAGCGCAGCGACTCGTCTACTAAGCGCTCGGCCACGCCCACACACACGGCGGAAATATGCAGCCGCCCACGGTCGAGCACTTTCATGGCGGTTTTAAAGCCTTGTCCCTCTTTACCGCCAATGATGTTTTCAGCCGGTACACGGCAGTTATCAAAAATGATATCGCAGGTATGCGCGCCCTTCTGGCCCATCTTATTATCCGCCGGGCCGCGAATCAGACCGGGCGTATTGCCTTCAACAATAAAGGCGGAGATACCGCCAGCGCCTTTGTTGTCTGGGTCGGTACGCGCCATCACGGTGAACAGGTCCGCCTCCGGGCCGTTGGTGATATAGCGCTTGGTGCCGTTTAACACGTAGTGGTCGCCATCGCGCACGGCGGTGGTGCGCAGGCTGGCGGCATCGGAGCCGGAATCCGGTTCGGTCAGGCAGAAAGAGCTGAGAATTTCCCCGGTGGCCAAGCGCGGCACGTATTTGGCTTTCTGCTCTTCAGTGCCGTCAATCAGAATGCCCTGGGCACCGATGCCATTATTCGTACCGAATACCGAGCGGAACGCGGGAGACGTTTTGCCGATTTCCATGGCTACCAGAGCTTCTTCTTCCATGGTGAGCCCTAAGCCGCCGTACTCTTCAGGAATGGATAGCCCGAACAGCCCCATCTCCTTCATTTCCGCCAGGATCTCGGCGGGCACTGCATCCTCTTCGGCAAGCCGTGCCTCATTGGGAATCAAACGCTCCCGTACAAAGCGGGCAATGGTATCAACCAACTGATTCAGCAGTTCGGGATCACGGATCATAACGGCTCCTGGTAGCAACGATATTTTTATGGTTGGCGTTCGCGCGGGCAGTGAGGCCTGCAATAATTCTGCATGGCGAAACTAGCGTTCACTCTCTTGTCAGGCACTTTTGCATAGCCTAGGATGGCAGTCAATAAACGAAATGCTATTTTGCAATGCAGAACAACAAACACTTGCAGCGAGGATTTTGACCTATGTCCAACGACGCAGTCGCCCATTCGTTCAACACTCTTGGCATTGTCGGCACCGGGGCCATGGGTAGAGGGATTGCTCAGCTCGCCGCGCAGGCAGGCCTGAACGTCATGCTATTTGATGTTAAAGAAGGCGCGGTGGCGGAAGCGACTGCCTTTATTAATGGATTATGGCAGCGCAGCGCCGACAAGCAGCGGATTACCCAAGCCCAAGCCGAGCAGTACGGCGAGCGATTGATTGAGGCCCGCGACCTCGCCGCTCTCGTCCCTTGCGATATTGTCGTTGAAGCGATTATCGAGAAGCTGGAAGCCAAACAGGGGCTGTTTAGCGATTTAGAGGGCATTGTTCGCCAGGATGCCGTGCTCGCTACCAACACCTCTTCACTGTCTGTTACCGAGATTGCTGCCGCCTGCCAACACCCAGAGCGCGTGATTGGCTTTCACTTTTTCAACCCCGTTCCGCTGATGAAAATTGTGGAAGTGATTCCAGGGCTACGTACCGCTGACACCGTCACCCAGCGGGTTGATGCCCTGGGCACCGCCATGGGCCACTTTACCGCCCAGGCCACCGATACCCCTGGCTTTCTGGTCAATCACGCCGGGCGCGCTTTTGGCACCGAAGCACTGCGCGTTCTGAGTGAGAGCGTGACAGACCCTGCCACCATTGACCGCATCATGGTGGATCAAGGCGGTTTTCGAATGGGACCCTTCACGCTGCTGGACCTGACGGGCCTGGACGTTTCCCATGCGGTGATGGAGTCGGTGTACCACCAGTATTATGAAGAGCCGCGCTTTCGCCCTTCACCGCTCACCCGCCAGCGGCTCTCAGCAGGCTTGCTGGGGCGCAAAACCGGTGAAGGCTTTTATCGCTACGTGGATGGCCAGCAGCAGATGCCGGAAGAGCCCGCCATTGCGACAGCCTCGCCTTGCCCCGTGTGGATCAGCCAAGACGACCCTGGCAGCGCCGCCCAGCTTGCCGAACTGGTCGCCACGGCGGGCTGGCCACTAGAAAGTGCGGATCAGCCCTCCTCAGAGGCGCTGTGCCTGCTGACACCGCTGGGCGAAGACACCACACAGTGCGCTCTGCGCCAAGGCTTGAATGCCGAGCAGTGCGTCGCGGTGGATATGCTGGCGGGGCTGGATAAGCGCCGCAGCCTGATGGCCTCCCCCATTACCCGACCCGAACTAGTCAATGCCGCCGCCAGCCTGTTGAATGCTGACGGCACGCCGGTCAGCACCCTACAAGACAGCACCGGCTTTGTGCTGCAGCGCGTGGTGGCCTGCATCGTCAACGTTGGGGCAGATATCGCACAGCAAGGCGTCGCTGCACCCGCCACTATTGATCGTGCGGTGGAACTTGGCCTGGGCTACCCATTTGGCCCGCTGCGCATGGGCGACCATTACGGCGCTTCGCGCATCCTGACCATTTTGAACAACCTATTAGACGCCACCGGTGACCCCCGCTATCGCCCTAGCCCGTGGCTGCGCCGCCGCGCCGCGCTGGGCATGCCCCTCACTGACGGGCCAACGGGCTGAACCCCCTCAGTTTCAATTACGGCTTAAGTAAGGCTTACACAAACAAGGAAAATAACCATGCAAGACGCCTATATTTACGACGGATTACGCACCCCTTTCGGCCGCCATGGCGGCAGCCTAGCGGCCATTCGTCCGGATGAGCTGCTGGGCTTAACGCTCAAAGCACTGGTGGCGCGTAATCCGTTTGCCCCAGAAAGCTACGAAGAGGTGTTGGCGGGTTGCACTAACCAAGCGGGGGAAGATTCTCGCAACGTGGCCCGTCACGGTGCGCTGCTAGCGGGCCTGCCGATTGAGGTGGCAGGCCAAACCGTCAACCGCCTGTGCGGTAGTGGCCTAGCCGCGATGATGGATGCCGCCCGTGCCGCTCGCTTAGGCGAAGGTGAGCTATTTTTGGCTGGCGGCGTGGAGTCCATGTCCCGCGCGCCTTACGTGCTGGGCAAAGCCGACTCCCCCTACGCTCGCAATCAGCCGATGTTTGATACCGTGATTGGCTCGCGCTTTCCCAACCCGTGGATTGCCAAAGAGTACGGCAGCCACAGCATGCCGGAAACTGCCGATAACATTGCCCACGACCTGAACATTGGCCGCGAGGCCAGCGACGCCTTTGCCGCCCGCTCCCAAGCGCGCTATGCCAAGGCGCTGGCAAACGGCTTTTATGAAGGCGAAATGTTTGGGGTAGACGTGCCTCAAGGACGCAAACAGCCGCCGCTGTTGGTAGATAAAGACGAGCACCCCCGCGCTGAAAGCACCGAGGAAAAACTAGCCAAACTCGGCGCGCTGTTTGAAGGTGGTGTCGTGACCGCAGGCAACGCGTCTGGATTAAATGACGGGGCTGCCGCGCTGATTGTCGGCACGCGTGCAGCAGGCGAGCGAGCTGGGCTTGCTCCGCGAGCGCGTATCGTTGCCAGCGCCGTGGCGGGCGTTGCTCCCCGCGTCATGGGCTTGGGGCCGGTACCCGCCTCGCAAAAAGCGCTGGCCCGGGCTGGCCTCTCGCTTGAGCAGATGGACGTGATTGAAATCAACGAAGCTTTTGCGGTGCAGGTGTTGGGCTGCGTTCAGCAGTTGGGTCTTTCCGCCGACGACCCGCGCCTTAACGCCAACGGTGGCGCCATTGCCATTGGCCACCCGCTGGGTGCCTCGGGCGCACGTTTGGCACTCACTGCGCTGCGCCAGCTAGAAGCCACCGGCGGGCGCTATGCGCTGGTCACCATGTGTATTGGCGTTGGCCAGGGCATCGCGACCATCATTGAACGCCTGGACAGCTAACCGCCCTCCTGCGGCGCTAGCACAGTATCTAAGGCAGGCGCCGCAGGCCAAGCGTTGACTAAGCTCTCTTATCGCGCTTTGCAACGCCCCAGCGCAGGTATGCGATACTTGCCATTCAATGATTGATTAGCCGAGACGCTTGATGGAACCAACCGACGCCGCTGCTGATGAGCCGCAATCACCCGAAAAAGATCGCAACTTTGTCACCGCGCTTGCGCGGGGGTTAGAACTGCTCCGCGCTTTTGGAACAGGGGAAGAGTACCTGGGCAATGCAGAGCTCTCTAATCGCACCCACATCCCGCGCCCCACGGTGTCCCGGTTAACCTATACGCTGACCCAGTTAGGCTACCTGCAACACAACCGTCACCTGGAGAAGTACCGCCTCGGGCCAGGTGTGCTGGCGCTGGGTTACCGCTTTCTGGCCAATATGGGCATTCGCGAAATTGCTCGCCCCCATTTACAGCACTTTGCCGACGCCACCGACTGCAACGTGAGCCTGGGCGGTGCCGACCGCAGCGACATGGTGTATCTGGAAACCTGCCACGGCCACGGCCCGCTGATTATTCGCTTAGATGTTGGCTCTCGTCTACCGATTGCCACCTCGGCGATTGGTCGTGCCTGGCTGTGCGGATTATCTGACGAGCGCCGCCAACAGGTGATGCAAGAGCTAGCCGCGTTTCACGGCAGCGATTGGCCGCGCCTTCATGCCGGTATTGAACAGAGCCTGCGCGACTATGCCGAGTATGGCTTTTGCCTATCCGAACAGGATTGGCAGCGGGATATCAGCGCCGTGGCCATGCCGCTCATTTTAGAAGATGGTGCCGAAGTGATGGCGATTAACTGCGGTGGCTCTAGCCTGCGTTTAGATCATGATCGATTGGTCAACAACCTTGGCCCCAGACTCAAGGAAGTAGCAGCAAAAATTATGCAGGAGCTGGCCCCCAAGTATCGTGCGTCACGTTAAGAAACGACGGCTTACCTTTCACTAACGCTCGTTTTATTGCATCATAGGCCTTCACTGCATGTGAAGGCACTGAGGAGCAGGGATGCCAAACGAGTGGATCACTCAACAGGGCGAGCATGTCTCGCTGCACGGCGAATGGACACTACGCCACTACGCTGAGCTGAAGCGCGCCCTACAGCAGCAGGGTCGGCTAAGCTCGGCAGCGCTGTCGCTACCCGGCTTTGAGGGGCTGGATACCGCCGGCGCGGCGCTGATCGTTGAGCTAATTGGTGTTGAAAAAACCAAACAAATTGGCGAGTGGGCAAGCGATCTTCCCCAGGTGCAGCAGGCCTTGCTAATACGCATTGCCGAGGCTATGGACGCTCCGCTTGAGAGCCCCACACCCCGCCCCAACCGGATTAGCGAAGCCTTAGCGACAGTGGGCCAGCAAATGGTGGCGCTGGGGTCTCAGCAGCGCCAGCTACTGGCTTTCATTGGCTTGGTGCTGGCCACATTTACCTCACTTCTGTTTCGACCCCGCCACTGGCGTATTACCGCCACCGTCGCGCATATTCAGCAAAGTGGCTTGAATGCGGTGCCTATCGTTGCGCTCTTAACCTTTATGGTGGGCGCAGTGGTGGCGTTTTTGGGGGCCACGGTGCTCCAAGACTTCGGTGCAACGGTTTACACCATTGATCTCGTAGCATTTTCATTTTTACGGGAATTTGGCGTGCTCTTGGCCGCGATACTTTTGGCAGGCCGCACTGCCAGCGCCTTTACCGCCCAGCTTGGCGCGATGAAATCCAACGAAGAGATTGATGCCCTTAAAACATTGGGACTCGACCCGATTGAGCTGCTAGTGCTTCCCCGGGTGATGGCGATGTTGATCAGCCTACCGCTGCTGGCGTTTGTGGGCATGCTGAGCGGCCTCGTCGGCGGCGCGGTGGTGGCCACCCTATCGCTGGATATTTCTGTGAGTCAGTTCATCACCACACTGCAAAAAGACGTGTCGGTCACTCATTTTCTGGTCGGCTTGAGCAAAGCGCCGGTATTTGCCTTTGTGATTGCCGTCATTGGCTGCCTAGAAGGGTTTAAAGTTAGCGGCAGTGCCCAATCGGTAGGCGCCCACACCACCTCAAGCGTGGTGCAGTCCATCTTTATGGTGATTCTGATAGATGCGTTAGCGGCGCTATTTTTCATGGAGATGGGCTGGTGACCGAGCGATATTCAGAGATGCCGCAACAGCCCGAGCGCGATGAAGCGGTTATCCGCGTGCAGGGGCTGGTGAATCGATTTGGCGACAACGTCGTTCACGAAGGGCTAGACTTGACCCTCTACCGAGGCGAAATTCTCGGCGTTGTCGGCGGCTCAGGTACCGGTAAATCAGTTCTACTGCGCAGTATTGTGGGCTTAAAGCGGCCAAATGACGGCACAGTAGAAGTGCTGAACCAGCGGTTAAATGAGTTAAGTGAGTCCCAACGCAGCCAGGTCGAGCGGCGCTTTGGGGTGCTCTTTCAACGTGGGGCGCTGTTTAGTTCGCTCAACCTGCAAGAAAACGTTGCGCTGCCGCTTATCGAGCACGCCAAACTCTCTAGGGAAGAGGCCGAGTATCTGGCGCGTATCAAGCTCTCGCTGGTAGGCCTGCCCCCTCATGCCGCCCGACAATTTCCAGAATCGCTCTCTGGGGGCATGGTGAAACGTGCCGCGCTTGCCAGGGCACTCGCCCTGGACCCGGATATTTTGTTTCTCGATGAGCCTACCGCAGGACTCGACCCCATTGGCGCCGCCGCGTTTGACCAACTGCTGGTCACGCTGCGCGATGCAATGGGCTTTAGCGTTTTTTTTGGTCACCCACGACCTCGATACCCTCTATGCAGCCTGCGACCGGGTCGCTGTGCTGTCGCAAAAACGCGTTCTGGTGGTGGATACTCTGGAAAACGTCGCGAAAACGGACGACGAGTGGGTACAGGATTACTTTAATGGACCACGTGGACGCGCTGCACAGCGCTCTGCTGGCCCAACCTCTTCTCAGGAGTGACGCACATGGAAACCCGCGCGCACCATATTTTGATTGGCCTGTTTACCGTGCTGACGGCCGCTGCCGCCCTGCTGTTTGCGCTCTGGATGAGCTATGCGGCTGACCAACGCGACTATCAACCCTACCGCATTTTGTTCGAGCGCAGCGTCAGCGGCCTCTCGGTGGGCAGCAAAGTGCAGTACAACGGCATTGAAGTGGGCGATGTTACCGAGCTCTCCCTCAATCCTGACGACCCACGCCAAGTGATCACACTTATTCGCGTGTATGAAGACACTCCGATCAAAGTGGATACCCGCGCAAAGCTAGCCTTTGCCAGCATTACCGGCAGTATGTCCGTGCAGCTCTATGGCGGCACCCCAGAAAGCCAACGCTTGCTAGCGCAAAGCAGCGACGATACGCCTTTCATTCAAGCCGACCCGTCGCCTATTGCTACGCTGTTTGACGAAGGCGAAGAGATGGTCGAAAACCTCAACGCGATTTTGCAGAGTGTGAACGAGCTCTTCGATGACAATAATCGTGAGCAAGCAGGCAATATCCTGACCAATATTGCCCAGATCACCGAGATGATTGCCTCTCAGCAGTCTGCCCTGGATGAAAACATGGCGCTCTTTGGCGATGTGTCACGCCAAGCCTCCACCACGCTTGAAAGCATCGAATCGCTTAGCCTAGAGGCGAACCGCTTGCTGAGCCAGGAGGGTCAGCAGGTGATGCGCAGCGCAGAGAGCGCCAGCCGCGATGTTGCCAGCGCTGCCCAGCGGATAGAACAGTTGGTGAACGATAACGCGGGTGCTGTCGAAGGCACTCTACAAAGCACCCGCGACATTGCCCCGGCCCTAGCGGCGTTACGCTCGACACTCGCTACCCTTGACCGCATTACGCGAGAACTTGAAGAGAGCCCGACGGACTTTTTCCTAGGCCGCGATCAAGTAGAGGAGTTCCGCCCATGAACATGCACGCTTTACGTAACGGCTTTCTTTTAAGCGCCCTATTCACCCTTTCGGGCTGCTCTATTTTACCGGAGAAAGCGCCATCGACGCTGTATCGCTTGCCTGCGACCACGATGCAGAGCGACCCTGCCACCATCACGCAGCCAGAGCGGCTGGCTATCGCTACACCAGAAGCCGGCCACCTGCTCAGCAGCAATCGTATCGTGGTGTTTCCCGAAGGCAATGTGGTCAATGTGTATGAGGGTGCTCGCTGGCATGAAGATGCACCGGACATGCTGCAGGCCCAGCTCATTGCAGGCCTTCAGCAGCAAGAGCTGTTCGCCAACGTGAGCAGCGATCGGCTCCCTCACGACTTGCTGCTATTAAGCGAGCTGCGCCACTTTCAGAGCGAGTATGACACTTCTCCGCCAAGCGTTAACCTGCAGTTGGACGTTCAATTACTCGGCGCGGACCAACAGCCCGTGGCCTCCACCAGCTTTGCGATCCGGGAGCGCGCCACAAGCACTGGGATACCCGATGTGGTGAACGCCTTTGGTAGCGCCACCGACCGTTTAACCGAACAGTTGGCGAGCTGGCTAATCACAAACGCGCCGAATTAACAGTGCCGCCTAACGCGGCGGCGCGGGCAAGGCGCTTTTTCTCACATACTCTTTTGGATCTTTGGGGTAGAAGTGCTCTGGCTGTCGTTCTAAGTGGGTAAAAAAGCGCGTGTCTTTGTAGGGCATCTTCATAAACCCTGACACGCCCAGCCCCTCGATTTGACTGACAGCGGCCAGCATTCGGCTCAGTAGGCTGCGAAACTCCTGCTCACGTTGAGGGTCGAGCAGCCGGTAGTAGCTATGGATTTTGAGATGTTTGGGCAGCGCTTCAAAGATGATCATACCGGTATGGTGAATCTCATTGAGCCGCTGAAGCAGTTGCATAATGGTATCCGGCAGCACCAATAGCTCTTCTGGGTCAGGGCCATCTTCAAAGTAGCTGTGCTGCCGGGTGCGATCCTCCATTTCCGGCACCGCGCTCACTTCGTAATTAATCGCCATCTCTGGCTGGCAGTGAAACGCCTCCTCAGGGCTAGCACGCTCTAAGTGCAGCGTTTGGCGGGCATTGAACAGGCAGCTTTTAAATACTCCCTGGCGATGAATGGCCCGTGCTAAGTGCACCATGTTATTCACCGCTTCGATAAACGCGGGCTTTAGCGCTGGGTCATGCAGGTTGAGCGACGAATCGATATAGACCCCCTCCCGCTCCCAGCGCACCGCTAAACCACCGACGACTGGGTATTTGCCCAACCGGCTCACCGAAGCCAAAAAGGCTTTTTCGGTTTCTCCCATCCCCTGCATAAACTGTTTGTAGTAGCGATCTAGTTGCACATCGTTAACGTCGTTTAACGTCTCTTCAGCGCTTGCCTCGCGTAAAAACGCCTTTCGTGAGCTGTACACCACGGTATCGATCTCTTGGCTAGCCGGGCGACGCAGGCCTTTTCCCCATACGGGCACTAGCGGCGTTTGGGGGGCGATTGGCAGGTCAACCATAACCAGCTTCGCCATGCGCGGCATTTCACGAATAAAGTAATCCCCCGCTTTACGCCGCACCTGTGGGTCGGGGTCGAGCATGCCATCCAGCGTGCGTGCAAACTCAATGGGCAACCCCAATGAGCTGGCCGGAATTGCTCGATGGCCAAAACGGCAGGACTGCGCCGAGGCCAGCGCATAGAGCGTACCTGCCGCCCCCTGCTCATCGAACCGTGGCGACGAGAGCGCTCCGTTCAACTGCTCTTCACCGATAAAATAGACATCCCCCAGCCGTGCATTGGTTTGCTGCAGATTGTCCGACATCAACTCCATTACGTTGGCGCCCACGAACTGAAGCGATTCATCCAACTGTGCGAACACCGATGAGCCCCAGTCGATCAGCGCGATGGCCTCGCAGGTGGCGTCAAAGACCAGATTAGAGGGTTTAATGTCGCCATGCACCACCGGCCGCGCGTTCGGGCCTGTTTCACGACGCAGTGCTTGTAAGATGTCTGTTAACTGTGCAGCGATGCGCATAATTAACCGAGGTGAGAGCCTTCCCTGCTTGAGCGACACTTGCTCCAGATTCCAGCCAGGGGCACGCTCCATGACCAAAATCGACTGGCCGCGTGCGCGCTGGTAGGTAATGAGCTTGGGAATTCGAGGGTGCGATACCTGATCGAGCATGAACGCCTCCTCTTCGAGGCGTTCTTGTAAATGAGTGGGCAGCGTAATGCGTGAAAACTTGAACACGTAGTGCGCCTTGACGCCTTGCTGCCAAGCGCTACCCGCAAACACAAACCCGTAAGCCCCCTTACCAATCAGCTCGATATTTGAATAGCCCAACTGGGCAAGCTGTGCCTGGCACAGCGCTACCCAGTCTTTTAGCTTTCGCGCATCGTGATGGCTTAGCAGGTAGACCGACTGCTCTTCGGGTATGTAAAACTGCTGCAGCGGTGCCTGGCTCATAGCAAGGTGCCTACACGGTTAGGCCAGATGAAGCAGCATGCTTTCCGGCGCCTCGAGAAAGCCTTTCCAGGCGTTGCAGAAGCGAGCAATGGTACCGCCATCAATAAAGCGATGATCGCCTGCCCAGGTGACCGTCAAGATAGCCCGGCGCTGCACAGCCCCGTGCTCATCAAAGCGCGGCAGCCACTGGGTTTTGCCAATGGCCACAATGGCGGCTTCCGGCGCATTAATAATCGGCGCCGCGTAGGTTCCCCCAAGAGCACCAATGTTGGAGATACTAATGGTGCCGCCCTTTAGATCCGCCTGCTCCACGCGCCCTTCCCGAGCGGCATTGGTTAGCCTGCCGACCTCTTTGGCAATCTCAAACAGCGTTAAGCCCTCGACACCTTTCACGTTAGGTACCAAAAGCCCCGCTTTGCTATCCACCGCCATGCCGATATTGCACTGGTCGTAGTAGCTTAGCTCGTTGGCTTCGCTGTCTAACTGTGCATTGATGATCGGCGTCTCCGCCACGGCCAGCGCCATCGCTTTCATAAAGAACGGCATCAGCGTGAGCCGTTCGCCCTGCGCCTCTACCTGCGGCTTGAGCCGCTCGCGCAGCGCCAACAGCTCAGTGACATCAATCTCTTCACCGTAGTGAAAATGAGGAATGGAGCTAGCGGCCTCTACCATACGCTTGGCCATCACCGCGCGCACGCCGCGCAGCGGCTCTACTTTTGAGGGTGCTAAGCCTGTGCTTGAAGGCATCGAAACACTGGCCGTTTGGTGAGATACCGCTGGCGCGTTGAGGTGCGCTAGCACGTCTTCTTTCAACACTCGGCCATCTTTACCACTGCCTGAGATCTCCGACAGGGCTAGGCTGTGCTCGCGTACTAAGCGGCGCACCGCAGGGCTAGCGGGCACTTTGCCTGCAGCCGCCGGGGTAACGGCTTGGCTTTTAGGCGGCGGGCTATTTTCATCAGCGGCCACCCCGTGGCTACTGGGCGGCGCTGAAGGTGCCTGCTCGGTAGCAGCAGTATCGCTGTTCATCTGACCGGCGGCTTGGTATGCATAAAGCGGCGCGTGAACCTTGGCAATCTTCCCCTGGGCCACATACAGCTTGGTGACCGTCCCGGCTTCTGGCGCGGTGATTTCCACCAGCGCCTTGTCGGTCATCACTTCGACTATCGGCTGATCCTCTTCGATGGTGTCGCCTTCGGCCACGCGCCACTCCACCACTTCACACTCAACAATGCCTTCACCGATATCTGGCAGTAAAAAATCACTCATGGCTGTTCTCCCTGGCGCTAAAAGTTCACGCTTTCGCGAATCGCTTCAAAAATTTTCAGGTGGTCGGGCAAGTACTCTTTCTCCAGCACAAGTGGGAAAGGCGTATCCAGCCCGGTAACCCGAGTAATCGGCGATTCCAGATAGAGAAAACAGCGCTCTTGTATCGTTGCAGCAATTTCACCGGCAAAGCCGCCGGTGAGCGGCGCTTCATGGCTAACAATCATACGGCCGGTTTTGAATACCGACTCTGCCACGGTATCCACATCCCAGGGCAACAGCGAGCGCAGGTCGATGACCTCGCAAGAGATACCCTGCTCTTCAGCAAGCTCGGCGGCTTTGCTAATCACTTCCATCTGCGCGCCCCAGCCCACCAGGGTAATGTCGGTACCCTCTTTGATCACTTCTGCTTCACCAATTGGCAGTTGGTAATCCTCATCAGGCACTTCACCTACTGCGGCGCGGTAGAGCCGTTTTGGCTCTAAAAACAGCACGGGGTCGGGGTCACGAATCGCCGCTAGCAGCAGCCCTTTGGCTTGATAGGGGTTGCGCGGCACCACCACTTTTAAGCCCGGCGTGTGGGTAAAGTACGCCTCAGGTGATTGCGAGTGGTATAAGCCCCCGGAAATGCCGCCGCCATAGGGTGTGCGAATGGTGAGCCCGCCTACGTTGAAGAGATCCCCAGAGCGGTAGCGGAATTTGGCGGTCTCGTTAACGATTTGATCAAATGCGGGGAAGATGTAATCTGCAAACTGAATTTCAGCGACGGGAACAGAGCCTTGTGCGGCCAGTCCGTTAGCAAAGCCAATAATGCCTTGCTCCACCAGCGGCGTATTAAAGCAGCGCGCTTTGCCGTACTTCTCTTGTAAATGGCTGGTGGCTCGGAAAACACCGCCAAAAATACCCACGTCTTCACCAAAGCAGATGACTTTCTCATCTTCCGCCATGGCGATATCCAGCGCGTTATTAATCGCCTGGAGCATGTTCATCGTCGCCATATTACGCCTCTCCCTGAGTATCAGTGGCTGACGAAAGCGTCAGATCTAGCGATTTTGCGCCGCGCGGGTAGGCATCTGGGTAGCGGCGAATATGGCGCTTCAACTGATCCAGCTGGTGCTGTAGCGCAGGTGTCACATCGGCGTAAACATCGCTGATTAACGACTCCAGCGGCGGCGGCGGGCGTTTTTCGGCGCGCTTCATGGTTTCCAGCACTTCACGGCGCAGGCTCTCCTGCTGGGCAGCTTCCTCTTCATCGCTCCACCACCCTTTCTTCGCCAGCCAGCGCTGCATGCGTAGCAAGGGATCTTTGGCGCGCCACGCTTCCTCTTCGCTCTTAGCGCGATAGCCCGAGGGGTCATCCGAAGAGGAGTGGGCAGCCAACCGGTAGGACATGGCTTCAATCAGCACCGGCTGGTTCTGCTCAACGGCGATTTTTCGCGCTTGGCGGGTCGCTTCATATACCGCTAGGGCGTCGTTACCATCCACGCGAATCACGTGCATGTGGTAGCCAAAGGCACGGGGAGCAATGCCGTCAGCGGCAAACTGTTCTGTGGAGGGAGTAGAAATAGCGTAGCCGTTGTTGCGGCAGAAAAAGATCACCGGCACCTGATGCACCGCGGCCATATTAAGCGCGGCGTGAAAGTCCCCTTCTGAGGCTGCGCCTTCGCCAAAAAAGGTCAGCGTACAGTGGCCTTCACCGGCCAGCTTTTGGCCATAGGCATACCCGGTGGCTTGAGGAATCTGCGTCGCCAGCGGCGATGAGATGGTCATGTAGTGCAGTTTACGGGAGCCGTAGTGAATCGGCATTTGGCGGCCTTTGCCGTAATCAAGCTCGTTGCCAAATAGCTGATTCATAAACTCGTCGATGGAGAATCCGCGATACATAAGTGCGCCCTGTTCGCGGTACTGCGCCATGATCATGTCGGCATCGTCCAGGGCTGCGGTGGCTCCCACCACCGCGGCCTCTTCACCGGTACACTGCATGTAGAAGCTGAGCCTGCCCTGGCGCTGCGCGGCCATCATGCGCTCATCGAGAATACGCGTGGCCAGCATGGCTTGGTAGAGCCTGCGGGCGTGGTCGCGGCTCAAGGCGGGCTCGTCGGCACCTTCATGGAGCTCGCCCTCGGGGCTGAGCACCCTGAAGGTGTCTATGGAGAATTCGTCGCCGGTCATGAAGGTCGGCTGATGTACGAACTGAGTCATCATTATTGTCCTTGTTTTTACCCCTTTTGAGGGCAGTGTTGTTGGTGATGACCGTTTGTGCCAGTGGATTTATCTGACACATGTCAACGCAACACTGGGACAGTAACTCAGTGCAAGCCGTTTAGGGATTCAACTTAAGACGCAGAGAGCATTTAAGAAGTAGAGAGCATTTAAGAAGCAGAGAGGCGTTGGCGCAGCCGCTGCTGGTAGACGTTAAAGGCGCTATCCGCGCTCAGCGCCAGCAGTGCAATCAGCAGCGCGCCTTGCAGCACGTAGGCCATATTGCCATTAACGATACCCGCGATAATGGGGTCTCCCAGATTACTGGCCCCGACAGTGGCACCGAGTGCCGCAGTGGCAATATTAATAGTCACCGAAGTACGCACCCCTGCCAGAATTACCGGGGCGGCCTGGGGCAACTCCACGTGACGCAGCACCTGCCAAGGGGTCATGCCCATGGCCTGCGCCGCCTCTTTGATGGTCGCGTCAACATCGTTAATGCCCGCCAGCGTATTGCGTACGATTGGCAGCAGCCCGTAAAGCATTAGCGCAACGATAATAGGCAGCGTACCAAACCCCAGAACGGGTACCGCTAGCGCCAGCACCGCCACCGGGGGGAACGTTTGCCCTAAAGAGGCCAACTGGCCCACCAGAGGCAAGAAATCCCGCCCTCGCTCGCGGGTAACGGCAATACCTGCCGCCACACCAACCGCAATGGTGACCACTGCCGCCACGCCAACGACTAACACATGGCGGCCCAGCAGCTCGTAAAACGCCGCGCGATCATAGACGACTTGCCGGGCGTCAGGCTCTACCCAGCGAAACAGGCCCTCTAGGAGCGGCATACCGACGATGCACATCGCCAGTAGCGCGACCCAAATAAGCGGCAGAAACCATTGAATGCTCGGTGCGTTCGGCAGGCTGACGGTGGCAGAATTACGCGTCACGTTGGCTCACCTTATCCAACTGCGCCTCTTTAACGATGCGGCGCAGCGAAAGCTCCCCTACTGGCACATCGCCTTGATCCACCACGGTTAAGCGGTCGCAGTGGTCCCGCGCAGCATCATGGAAAGCGCTTGGCGCAGCGAGAAATCGGCGGGAATTCGAGATTGTGCCGGCAAAGTAGGCCCAAGCGATGTCATATGATCTTTTACGCGCGTTAACGCTGCCTGCTTCAACCCCCGCTCAAGCCCACCGAGCAGGGATTCCACAAACGGATCAGCGGGCCGTTGAAGCAGTGCCAGCGGCGTGCCCTGCTGGACAATACGGCCATCACGCATGACGACCAAATGGTCGGCTAACTTCAGCGCTTCATCCATATCGTGGGTCACGAACACAATGGTTTTGTGTAACCGTGCCTGTAGCTTGGCCAGCTCATCCTGAAGCTTTTCCCGGGTAATGGGGTCCAGAGCACCAAACGGCTCATCCATCAGTAGTATATCGGGGTCTGCGGCTAAGGCACGGGCCACCCCGACCCGCTGCGCTTGACCACCTGAGAGCTGATGCGGATATTTATGCGCAAACTCGCCCACCGGCAGGCCCAGTACGCCCATCAGTTCCTCTACACGAGCGGTAATTTCTGTAGCGGGCCATTTCAGCAACCGAGGCACTAAGCCAATATTGCGCGCGACGTTCCAGTGGGGAAACAGCCCGGTACTCTGGATCACATAGCCGATTCGCCGACGTAGTTTTACTGGGTCGTACTGCTCAATCGCCTGGCCATCCAGGATAATATCGCCGCTGCTATGCTCAATCAGCCGATTGATCATGCGTAGGGTGGTGGATTTACCGCATCCAGAGGTCCCTACCAACGCACAGAACTTTCCTTTAGCGACCCGCAGCGTGATGTCTTCCACCGCGGTATCGTCACCAAACTGTTTTGAAACGTGGGAAAGCTCTATCATTCCTGTCCTCCGGGACGCAGCGCGTCTGCCAACGCTCCTAATCCTGCGTCCACTATCAGTGCCAAGATCAGAATGGGCAGTGCGCCCAGTAGCACCATATCCATGGCGGCTTGCCCCAGCCCTTGAAAAATAAACGTCCCTAGACCGCCAGCACCTATCAGTGCCGCCACTACCGTTAGCCCAATCGCCTGTACAGCCGTAATGCGTACGCCTTCTAACAGTACGGGAAGCGCCAATGGAAAACGCACCTGCCAAAAACGCTGCCCGGTACGCATACCCATGGCTTTAGCGGCCTGGAGCGTCTCAGCGCTGACCTCTTCCAGAGCAATGTAGGTATTACGCACCATGGGCAGCAGGCTATAAGCAATTAACGCAATCAGCGCTGGAGCATTGCCGATACCGCTGACACCCAACGCTGCCAGCGGGGGTACGTTAGCCGCCAGCCAAGCGAGCGGCGCTAGCAGTAGTCCAAACAGCGCCAAACTTGGGATGGTTTGTAAAAAATTCAGCAGTGTAAACGCGATTTTTTGAAGGCGCTGATAGCGGCGCATCAGCATCGCTAACAGCATTCCCAGCACCACGCTAACGCCCAGCGCTGTGCCCACCAAGGCAATATGTTGACCAACGGCCTGATAAAACTGCCCTTCTCGGGCCTGGAACTCTTGCACGAGGGCAAGACGATCTAGCCACAGCGCGGCACATCCCCACCAAGCAATGCCCACGCCTGCCAGCAGCAGCGTGGGCCACCAACGGGATAACCCTAAGCGTAGGCGTAGCTCCACCAAACACAGCAACAGCACGAACAGCACGGTCCAGTAGGCTGCGCCAATGCCGAGTCGTGCCTGGGGTAACGAGGGGTCGACCAACCAGTGGCCTGCCACCATTAAGCCAAACGGCATCAACAGCAAGGTGAGTATGATGATGCCCAGCATCGCCCGGTAGTGCCTTGAGGTAGGCACAGACGACAACGCCGCCATGGCGATAAAGAGCAGTGATACCAGTGCCGCGCCCGGCCAGCTAATGGCGTCTACAATGCCAAAAGCCGTGCCGGAAACAATGCGATTAGGAGCAACACTGACAAAGCTTAACAACCAAGCGGCAGCCAGCATGGCACCGCTTAGGCACAACAGCACAACATTCGGGTGCCATGGGCGTCGTTTAAACGATGGCGAGGGCAAGGCGTCGATTAACGACATTTTCAGCACTGTTCCATACCGGGCTATCGGTCATGTCAAAGAAGAAAGCACCGTTGCCGGTGTATTCGGGATACAGATCAACCTCACCCGCCTGCAACGCGCTGCGTACCACGCAGCTACCCCCAAGCTGAAGCCGATCTTCCGTTGGAATACCGTTGCGCTCCAGCGTCTGAATAATTAACTCGCCTAGTACCGAGCCTTCGGTATCGATTTTAGAAGAGACCACGATGGGGTCGTTGGCACTGGCCGTGGAGAGCACCGTTGATAAACAGGCAGCCATGGCAGGTGTGAACAATGAGCGCATGGAGTCGTCCTTTTCAATGAACTTCTGGGGCGTATCGTTTCAGTATAAGAGCCTGCTGCGTTGAAGTCAGACGCCGCAGTAACGACGCCTGACTGTTTACAACGATTAAGGCGCTTCGATCACCCAGGTGGTTCCTTCCCGAGAATCTTTGAGAATAATGCCAAGCGCTGCCAGCTCATCACGAATAGCATCAGCGCGGGCAAAATCCTTACTTCCTTTCGCCGCTTGTCGCTCGGCGATTTTTGCTTCGATCTCTTCTTCGCTCAGCGCTACCTGCTGCTGGGCGCCTTTTAGAAACGTTTGTGGCGTTTGCTGCAGTAGTCCCAGCACACCGGCCAAACGCTTTAATTCACCAGCCAAGCGTGGTGCCTCTGCTGGCTGATCACTTTTCGCTCGGTTGAGATCGCGGGCCAAATCGAAAAGCGCGGCCAAAGCGATGGGCGTATTGAAGTCGTCGTCCATTGCCGCGGTAAAGCGCTCCGCAGCATCGCTGGCGGCTGCCTGTTCGTCGGCGTTCACTCCGTCTAACGCCGTATACAGCCGAGTTAGCGATTTGCGCGCCTCGACCAGCGAATCCACTGAGTAGTTAATAGCGCTACGATAGTGGCTTGCCACCAACAGGTAGCGCACCACTTCTGGATCGTGCTCGGCTAGCACGTCGCGGATGGTGAAGAAGTTGCCCAGCGACTTGGACATCTTCTCTTGGTTGACGCGAACGGCTCCAGCATGCATCCAGGTGTTGACGTAGGTTTTACCTGTCGCCGCTTCCGATTGAGCAATCTCGTTTTCGTGATGGGGGAAGGTCAGATCCGGCCCACCGCCATGAATATCGAAGGTGTCCCCCAGGCAGCAGGTGGACATGGCCGAACATTCGATATGCCAGCCTGGGCGGCCGTCTCCCCAGGGGGAGTGCCAATGGGCCTCTCCCGGTTTGGCCGCTTTCCAGAGCACGAAGTCCAGCGGGTCTTCCTTGTGCACGTCCACTTCCACGCGCGCGCCAGAGCGCATGTCATCCAGCTGGCGATTGTTGAGCTTGCCGTAATCGGCAAACTTGCGCACCCGATAGTAGACGTCGCCGTTGTCCGCGGCGTAGGCAAAGCCTTTTTCTACCAGCGTTTCGATCATGCGGATGATGTCGCCAATATGTTCCGTGGCACGGGGCTCCTGACTGGGTGGCAGCACGTTGAGGCGAGCTTCGTCCTCATGCATCGCGGCAATCATGCGCTCGGTGAGCGCGTCGATGGGCTCGCCGTTCTCCTCGGCCCGCTTGAGGATTTTATCGTCGATATCGGTGATGTTGCGCACGTAGGTCACGTCATAGCCGCGATGGCGCAGGTAGCGGGTAATCACATCAAAGGCCACCATCACCCGGGCGTGGCCAAGGTGACAGTAGTCATACACCGTCATACCGCAAACGTACATGCTGACCTTGCCATCGACAAGGGGCTTAAAAGGCTCTTTGCGGCGTGTCAGCGTATTGTAAATATGCATATGACGTTTCCTTATCCCTTCTGTTTGATTTTCGCCCAGCTATCTTTCAAGCCCACGGTGCGGTTGAACACCAGGTGGTCGGCAGTGGAGGCGTGACGATCGGCGCAGAAGTAACCGACTCGCTCGAATTGGAAACGATCTTCCGGCGCGGCACTGGCCAGGCTTGGCTCGCCAATGGCATGGCACACCACCAGCGACTCGGGATTCAAATGCTCGAGGAAGTCGACGTCCTTATCACGATCGGGCTGCTCGACCATGAACAGGTTGTCGTAGAGGCGCACTTCCATCGGCACGCCGTGGGCCGCGCTGACCCAGTGAATCACGCCTTTCACCTTGCGGCCTTCCGGGTTTTTACCCAGGGTGTCGAAATCGACGGAGCAGTGCAGCTCAATAATCTCACCTGCATCGTCTTTAATCACGTCATCACAGCGAATTACGTAGCTGTTGCGCAGGCGCACTTCTTTGCCCGGTGCTAGGCGGAAGAATTTCTTCGGCGCGTCTTCCATAAAGTCGTCTTGATCGATGTAGAGCTCACGACCAAAAGGAACTTTACGCATCGGCATGTCTTCACGCGCCGGGTGGCCTGGCACCTGGTACACTTCCTCGTGATCTTCCGGCATGTTGGTCAGCACCACTTTTAGCGGCTTGAGCACGCACATCGCCCGGGGTGCGTTATCTTCCAGGTCCGAACGAATGGCGTGGGTCAGCATGGCGATATCCACCAAACCACCGTCGGAACGGGTCACGCCGATCATTTCACAGAATTTACGAATCGAAGCGGGCGTATAGCCCCGGCGACGCATACCGGAAATGGTCGGCATTCGCGGGTCATCCCAACCATCGACGATCTGCTCATCCACCAACAGCTTCAGCTTACGTTTGGAGGTCAGCGTGTAGTCGAGGTTCAGTCTGGCAAATTCAATCTGGCGCGGCTTGGCGGGCACCGGCAGATTGTTCAAGAACCACTCGTATAGCGGGCGGTGGTCTTCGAACTCCAGCGTACAGATGGAGTGAGTAATACCCTCGATGGCATCCGACTGACCGTGGGTAAAATCGTACGAGGGGTAGATTTTCCACTTGTCACCTGTTTGGTGGTGATGCGCATGACGAATGCGGTACAAGATCGGATCGCGCAAATTGATGTTGGGCGACGCCATATCGATTTTGGCGCGCAGCACTTTTTCCCCTTCACCAAACTCACCGTTACGCATCCGTTCTAGAAGGTCCAAGCTCTCTTCGGCGCTGCGCTCGCGGTAGGGGCTAGGCTTGCCGGGCTCGGTCAGCGTACCCCGATACTCGCGAATCTCATCCGGTGACAGGTCATCCACATAGGCTTTGCCTTCACGAATCAGATGCTGCGCCCAGGCGTAGAGCTGGTCGAAGTAGTCGGAGGCAAAACGTACCGGGCCTGCCCACTCAAAGCCCAACCAGCTAACGTCTTCTTTGATGGCGTCAATGTACGCCTGCTCTTCTTTTGCTGGGTTGGTGTCGTCAAAGCGCAGATGACACTCACCACCAAACTGCTCTGCCAACCCGAAGTTCAGACAAATCGACTTGGCGTGGCCGATGTGCAAAAAGCCGTTGGGCTCCGGAGGAAAGCGCGTCACAATTTTGGTGACCTGGCCGCCCGCTATCTCGTCGCGTACTTGGTTGCGAATGAAGTTCGGCGCTGGGGTGGTCTCGTTGGTCATGGTGGTGTTGATAACCTCATGGTAGATGGCGTGCTGGGCAAACGATGCAAAGGCAATCAGGGTTAGCGCTTCGCGGTGCCGAGCAAAACCGCTATTATAACGTGACGCTGATGCACAGCGCCAAGGCGAACGCTTTTATTGAACAGGAATTTATCCATGATCGTATTACAGACGAACTACGGTGACATCACCATCGCGCTCAATCATGAAAAAGCCCCGGTTACGGCAGCCAATTTCGAGCAGTACGTGCGCGACGGTTTTTACGACGGCACGCTGTTCCACCGGGTCATCGATGGTTTCATGATTCAAGGGGGCGGCTTCGACCAGGAGTTCAACCAGAAGCCGACACGCGACCCCATCGAAAACGAAGCCGACAACGGTCTGCAGAACACCATCGGCACGCTGGCCATGGCCCGTACCCAGGATCCCCACTCTGCCACCGCCCAGTTTTTCATCAACGTCGGTAACAACAGCTTCCTGAACCACAGCGGCAAAAGCCTGCAAGGCTGGGGTTACGCGGTATTTGGTGAAGTAGTGGACGGCATGGACGTGGTCAACGCCATCAAGGCCGTGAGCACCACGCGCCGTGGCATGCACGCAGACGTGCCCGCCGAAGACGTGGTCATCGAGCGCGCCTACCTGAAGGATGCGGAATAACCGTCGGGAGTCTTATGCGTACGCTGCTGATCGCTGACATGCATTTGAGTAACGACACCCCTGAGCTCAATCAGGGGTTTTATCGTTACCTGGAGCATACCGCCAAAGGGGCCGAGGATCTTTACATTCTGGGCGACCTGTTCGACGCCTGGATCGGAGACGACTTGCTGGATACGCCTCACCCCCTCAGCGGGGTGGCCCATGAGGTGATCAAGCGCCTGCGGGCACTGAGCGATGCGGGCACGTCCATCTTTTTCATTCACGGCAACCGGGACTTTCTGATCGGCGAACGCTTCATCAACGCCTGTCAGGCCACCCTGCTGCCCGACAGTGAGCAAGTGGAATTGCAGGGCGTAGCCGCCGTCATTCTGCACGGTGACAGCCTGTGCACCAAAGATGAGGCCTACATGGCGTTTCGCGCCCAGTCTCGCCACCCTGAGTGGCAGGCGCAGATCCTGGCCATGCCGCTGGAGCAGCGGCTAGAGTTGGCCAAGAGCCTGCGTATGCAGTCTGGGGATGCCAACGCCAACAAGGCCGAAGCCATCATGGATGTGACCCACGCAGAAGTCGTGACCACGATGCAGCGCCATGGGGTGAACATCATGATCCATGGCCACACCCATCGCCCCAAGGTCCATGACCTCACCGTCGAAGACGTGCCTGCCAAACGCTTTGTGTTAGGCGATTGGGATAGCGAACACGGCTGGGATATTGTCGTGGAGCACTCGAGCGAGCGCCACCCAGAGCCCGTACTGCGCCAGTTCTCGCTGATCCAGCCGCCTGGTAGCGACAGCGAATCGCATTGAGCCATTGAGCACAGGCCCCGTCATGAAAAAGCCGATCACATGGATCGGCTTTTTAGTTTTAGCGCTCTATCCTGGCATCACTGCGCAGGTCATCGATCAATCCTTGAATGATCGCCTGAGCCCGCAGTTGTTCTGCCATTTGTGACACGAAAGCATTCATCTGCTCGTCGGCCTGCCCTTCGTTGACACTGTCCAATGCAACGACAGCAACGCCCTGAGGCAAGGTCACGGCACGGTAAACGCTGTCGCCCTCTTCAGGGTGTGGCATGCGGAACACTTCACGGATCAGCACCTGAGGCAGCGTACTGTCAGACTGGCGAGAGACGTTATTGGCTTCCAGCCACTCCAGCTCAACGGCATCGCCCGCACGGAGCAAGGCGATCAATTCTGCTGCCTGCTCCTGAAGTGCTTCTTGGCGCTGCTGAGCAGCAACAGCCTGCTCTACTTCATCGCGCACTTCATCTAGGGGCAGAACAGTTGCATCACGATGCTCGGCGACACGAAGCACTAAGCGGCGGTCGTTGTCGAGCTCAATCACTTCGCTGTTGTAGCCCTCTTCCAGCACGTCAGCGCTGAACGCCTCATCCAGCACGCCCGGCTCGGAAAGCGCTCCTTCACCTTCCCCACGCGCCAACCAGTCGCTCTCGTTGAGCGTCAGGCCGAGGTCATCCGCAACGGACTGCAGATCGTCTGCCGCGAAGCTCTCATCGATCAGACGCTGCACCTGACGATTGAAGTCATCATTGACCTCACGCAGCGCCACTTCCTGAGCCAAACGGTCACGCTGCTCTTCGAAAGAAGGCGCATCCAGCTCGGTAACCTGCAGAATATGGAAAGCACCGTCCATTTCGACGACCTGGGACGTCTCACCGACCCCAAGGGCAAACGCTGCGTCATCGAAGGCATCACCAAAGAAGCCGCGACTGATCACGCCCAGATCACCACCCTGCTCGGCACTAGCGGTGTCATCCGAAAAACGCACGGCGGTATCGGCGAAACTCTCACCACGGCTCAGGTCAGCCAGCGCTTCATTGGCTAGCTGCTGGGCCTCTTCACGGCCACGCTCGGAACCAAAGGTCACCATGATATGGGAAACACGACGGTTGGCATCGCGATTCTGCTCACGCCAGGCAGCGCGGAGTTCGCTCTCGTCCACAGCAATATCTTCAGCCATGGCCTGGCGGTCGATCACCACGTACTCGACGCGCACCTGTTCCGGGCGCTCGAAGCGTTCCTGGTTGGCGTCATAGTAGGCCTGCATCTGCTCCTCGGTGACCTCTACTTCATAAGCAGCATCATTGGCATCCAGCATCACGTAGCGGAAATCTCGCTGCTGGCCTTGCAGGTCTGCCAGACGCTGCTCTTCATTGGCCAAGCTGAAGTCACTGAATGCCAAGCCCTGCTGCAGTTGCTGACGCTTGATATCCATCCGCAGCTCTTCACGGAACGAGAGCGGCGTGTAACCCGCTCCTGCCAGACGATTCCGGAAAATTTCTGCAGAAAAGCGCCCATCCTGATCATGAAACTCAGGCAGTGTCACGATCATCTGGTCAAGCTGAGCGTCGGAGACGTAAAAACCGCCGTCCTCAGCATACTGACGCAGTAAAGACTGAGTGATGAGCTGGTCGAGCATATCGTTGCGCAGTGCCCGCTCCTGCTCAGGAGGCACTTGCCCAGAACGCAGCGCGCGCTGCACTTCTAGCTCAACTTGCTGACGCATAATGGGGTTCGCCATTAACGCTCGCCACTTCATTGGGGTCGCTACCAAAGACACTGAACAGCGACTCCACACCAAAAAGCGCCATGGCCGCGACCATGACACCAATGATTATCTTGGCACCCCAGCTTCTGGAGCCATCTCGTATACTTTGCAGCATGCTAGCCTCAGATCATCAAAGCCATCTATTGCCCAAACCATCGGGCCAGAAAAGAACATGGGCGCATCGCGGATGCGATGCGCCCATTAGGTTACAGCAAACGCGAGCCAATTAGTTGACGGCGTCTTTCAGCGCTTTACCGGCTTTAAAGCTGGGCACTTTTGCTGCGCTGATTTCGATTGGCTGACCCGTTTGGGGGTTGCGACCAGTACGCGCAGCACGCTCTTTAATAGCGAAGGTACCAAAACCTACCAGAGAAACACTCTCGCCTTTTTTGAGGCTATCGGTGACAGACTCCACCATGGCATCCAATGCGCGGCTTGCCGCTGCTTTAGGAATATCTGCAGATGCGGCAATAGCTTCAATCAGCTCGGACTTATTCACACTTCACCCCTTAACTGTTTCAAAAAATGGCTCTGAACGGCACGGCCACCAAGTGCATCAACCTCAAAGCATAGCTGCGTTTTATAGCAATGCCTTGAAACACCTGTCAAGCGACCGGACCGTGAAATGCCCGCTGCTCAAGGCATTGGGCAAACTTATTAAGTAAAATTAAAGCAAAACTGCTTTAACGCTTAATGGGTACTTGCAACAGCATTTGCATTGAAAGACTTATCTGCGCCCTTTAATGAAGCGCCTTCGGCAACATTCTCTGCCAGCGCCACGGACAGCACGTCATCTATCCAGCGTACGGGGCGAATATCAAGCGCTCCTTTGATATTCTCCGGTACTTCCTTGAGATCTCGACGATTTTCCTCAGGGATTAAGACGGTCTTTATACCACCCCGCCTAGCCGCCAGCAATTTCTCCTTTAGACCCCCAATCGGTAATACTTCACCACGCAGGTTTACCTCCCCTGTCATGGCCACATCGCACCTTACTGGCCGCTGAGTATAGGCGGAGACAATCGCCGTTACCATGGCAATACCAGCACTGGGCCCGTCTTTAGGTGTGGCACCTTCGGGCACATGGATGTGCAGGTCTTCGTTTTCGAAGCGCTGGGGGTCAATTCCATAGGCCTGAGCACGCGCCTTCACGACGGTTTGTGCTGCACTTACCGACTCTTTCATGACATCACCAAGCGAACCGGTCTTGTTAATACGACCTTTACCTGGCGTCACTACCGACTCAATGTTGAGCAGCTCCCCACCTACGGACGTCCAAGCCAAGCCGGTTACACGACCGACTTGGTCCTCCTGCTCCGCCAAGCCATAGCTATAGCGGCGTACACCGGCATAAGTCTCAATCTGATCAGCGGAGAGCACTTGCTGCGCCTGCAGCTTGTTGCCTGCCTTATCTTTCGAGGTGCGCTCAGCTTCTAAGCGCTCACGCAGCACTTTACGGCACACTTTAGCGATCTGACGCTCAAGCTCGCGCACACCCGCTTCACGAGTGTAGTAGCGCACCAACTCAAGCAACGCGTCGTCATTCAGCGCTAGCTCTTCTTCCTTAAGCCCATTAGCTTCTAGCTGCTTGGGTAGCAGGTAGCGCCTAGCGATGGCGAGCTTCTCGTCTTCGGTGTAGCCCGGTAGACGAATAATCTCCATACGGTCCAGCAGCGGGCCTGGGATATTCATTGAGTTCGCGGTACAAATAAACAGCGTTTCAGAGAGGTCGTAATCCAGCTCAAGGTAGTGATCACTAAAGCTGTCGTTCTGCTCGGGGTCCAATACCTCTAGAAGCGCTGACGCCGGATCACCACGGTGGTCCATGCCTAGTTTATCCACCTCATCCAACAGGAAAAGCGGATTTTTCACCCCGGCACGGCTCATACGCTGTATCAGCTTGCCTGGCAGCGAACCAATATAGGTGCGGCGATGGCCACGGATTTCCGACTCATCGCGCACACCACCCAGCGCCAGGCGGACGTACTTACGATTTGTCGCTCGGGCGATGGATTGACCAAGGGACGTTTTACCTACCCCAGGCGGTCCTACCAAGCAGAGCACCGGCCCTTTCATTTTCCTTACGCGCTTTTGTACGGCTAGGTACTCAAGAATGCGCGCCTTCACTTCTTCCAGGCCGTAATGATCTTCATCCAGCACCTGCTGGGCTTTTACCAGATCGTGCTTAACGCGCGTGCGCTTTTTCCATGGAACGGCAATTAGCCAGTCCAGATATGAGCGCACTACGGTCGCCTCAGCAGAATTGGCAGCCATCATTTTGAGCTTATTAAGCTCTTGAGTCGCTTTATCAGACGCCTCTTTGGGCATCCCAGACTCTTTGATCGCCTGTTCGTACTTTTCGGCTTCGTTGGGTACATTATCCAGCTCACCCATCTCTTTCTGGATGGCCTTCATCTGCTCATTGAGATAGTACTCACGCTGCGTTTTTTCCATCTGCTCTTTAACACGCGAGCGGATGCGCTTCTCGACCTGGAGCAGATCAATCTCAGACTCAATCAGCGCCATCAGGTGTTCAATACGGTCGCGTACGCGATCCATTTCGAGCAGCTCTTGCTTGTCACCAATTTTCAGCGACAGGTGGGCGCAGATGGTGTCGACCAAACGGCTAGGGTCTTCGATGCCCGACAGCGAGTTAAGCACTTCGTTGGGCACTTTCTTAGACAGCTTGACGTACTGCTCGAACTGATTGAGCAGGACACGCACTAGCGCTTCTTGCTCACGACTGGTAAGCGGCTCGCTTTCACGTGGGATTAAGTGCGCCTGAGTGTAGCCCACTTCATTTTCTTCGATATCGATAACATCAGCGCGGAAGCTGCCTTCAATCAACACCTTTACAGTGCCATCAGGCAGCTTAAGCAGCTGCATGATGTCAGCGACGGTCCCCATCGCGTAGAGGTCCGCATTATCAGGATCATCCTGTGAGGCCTCGCGCTGAGCCACCAGCAGTACACGCTTGTCGGCTTCCATCGCTGCCTCTAAGGCTTGAATGGACTTCTCACGGCCAACAAAAAGCGGAATAACCATTTGCGGATACACAACCACATCCCGCAAAGGCAACAGGGGTAGACATTGTGTCTGATCGGCGTTCTGCTGCATCGCAGACGTTCCTCAAATTCGGATGAGTACTTGAAGGGTACTTAGCCAAGTACCTCACAGTATGAAAGGGCATGGCACGACACATCACCGTGTGCTGGCCAGCCGTTTCAACAATAACGTAGAACAACAAGGGGCCGCCTAGGCGACCCCTTGGTTTGGCACAAGCGGTGAAAGCTAGGCCGTGGTACGTACCGAAGGGTTAACCGTCAGTACCGTCGACCCGCGCTTCTTCCTGCTGCGAGTAGATCAACAGTGGCTCGCTTTCGCCAGCAATGACGGAACCATCGATGACGACCTTGCTCACCCCTTCCAAGGAAGGAATTTCATACATGGTATCCAGCAGCACAGACTCTAGGATAGAACGCAGCCCACGAGCACCGGTTTTACGTTCCATGGCTTTCACAGCCACAGCCCGTAAGGCGTCGTCTCTAAACTCAAGCGTGACGCCTTCCATCTCGAAGAGCTTGGCATACTGCTTGATCAGCGAGTTTTTCGGCTCAGTCAAAATCTGAACCAGTGCGTCTTCTGTCAGCTCAGTCAGCGTTGCAATCACTGGCAGGCGACCCACAAACTCAGGAATCAAGCCAAACTTGACCAGATCCTCTGGCTCGACATCCGCGAGTAGCTCGCCAACGCCTCGCGAAGACTCTTTGCTTTTCACGCTGGCATTGAAACCAATACCGCCTTTCTCAGCACGGTCGCGAATGACTTTATCCAAGCCAGCAAAAGCACCACCCACAATAAACAGGATATTGGCCGTATTGACCTGAACAAACTCCTGCTGGGGATGCTTACGGCCACCTTGGGGAGGAACGGACGCCGTTGTGCCTTCAATTAGCTTCAGCAGCGCCTGCTGTACGCCTTCGCCAGAAACATCACGGGTAATCGACGGGTTATCCGATTTACGCGAGATTTTGTCGATTTCATCGATATAGACGATGCCGCGCTCGGCTTTCTCAACGTCGTAGTCGCACTTTTGCAGCAGCTTTTGGATGATATTTTCAACATCTTCACCCACATAGCCTGCTTCGGTCAGCGTCGTTGCATCAGCAATAGTAAAAGGTACATTCAATAGCCGCGCCATGGTCTCGGCGAGGAGCGTTTTACCGCTACCCGTCGGGCCAATTAGCAGGATGTTGGACTTACCTAGCTCCACATCGCCTTCACGTACTTCTGACTTCAGACGCTTGTAGTGGTTATAAACCGCTACAGACAGCACCATCTTGGCGCGGTCTTGTCCGATGACGTAGTCGTCCAATGTATGACGTATTTCGCGGGGCGTAGGTAAACGCTCCTCATCGCTCTCGGCATCGGCTTCGAGAACTTCTTCGCGAATGATGTCATTACATAAGTCGACACACTCATCGCAGATATACACGGACGGGCCGGCAATCAGCTTACGAACTTCGTTTTGGTTTTTACCACAAAACGAGCAGTAAAGCAGTTTGCCACCTTCGTCCTTGCCTTTGCCGTCGGCCATTCGCGTACCTCTGTCACTGCGGCGGCTGACGCCGCCTGAAAAGCTCGTTAGAAAAGCAGAATCCTATCACGCTATCAGGATGTAGGTCGCTTATCCAGCACTGCGTCAATCAAGCCATACTCTTTTGCTTTATTGGCGCTCATAAAATTGTCGCGGTCAGTATCCTGAGCCACTTTCTCAACATCCTGGCCAGTGTGGTGAGCCAGAATTTGATTCAGTTTCTCACGAATACCGAGAATTTCACGGGTGTGAATCTCAATATCCGACGCTTGACCTTGGTAGCCACCTAGCGGCTGGTGAATCATCACGCGGGAGTTAGGTAAGCAGTAACGCTTGCCCGCAGCGCCTGCTGTTAGCAGGAGCGCGCCCATGCTGGCAGCCTGACCAATACATACGGTGGAAACATCCGGCTTGATAAACTGCATGGTGTCATAAATTGACATACCCGCCGTTACCGAACCACCGGGTGAATTGATGTAAAGATGGATATCCTTATCGGGGTTTTCAGACTCAAGAAACAACAGCTGCGCCACGACAAGGTTAGCCATGTAATCTTCTACCGGCCCTACCAGGAAAATCACACGCTCTTTTAAAAGGCGCGAGTAGATGTCGTAGGCTCTTTCCCCTTTGGCGCTCTGCTCAACCACCATGGGCACTAAACCGCCGGCGTTTTGAATATCAAACTCACTCATTCGGGTGATTCCTTGCGTCCGGTAAGGGAAAAGCGCACCCAGATAGGGTGCGCCACGCGATGAGATCAGGCGCCTGCCTGTTCGCCCTCTTCGGCCTTCTCATCTTGCTCAGCCTGCTGCTGAGCAGCAGCCAACGCTTGCTGGTAAGACATTTCGACGTCTTTGACGTTCGCTTGCTCAAGCAGCTTCTCAACGGCTTTCTCTTCGAGAATGGCAGATTTTACCTGGGTTTTCAGCTGCTCATTACCCATGTAGTACTCAACCACTTCGGATGGATCTTGATACTGCTCAGCCAGCTCTTCTACTTTGGCTTTGATGGCCGCGTCGTCTGCGTCCAGTTCATTGGCTTTGATCACTTCAGCTAGCAATAGACCAACCTGAACACGGCTCTTCGCCTGCTCTTCAAACAGCTCATTCGGCAGCTGGCTAACGTCAAAATCTTCACCCAGGCCAAACTGCTGAGCGGCTTGACGCTTCATGCCGTCCGTTTCTTGCTGAACCAGCGCGGTGGGCACGGGAATGTCGTTCGCTTTTTTCAGCGCATCCAGCACCTGCTGCTTAACACGGTTGTCAACAGCCTGAGCCGCTTCGCGGGTCATGTTCTTTTTAATTTCAGCACGGAATTTGGCTTCATCGCCGTCTTCTACACCGAAACGCTCGATGAACTCAGCATCAACTTCCGGCAGTTTCTGGCTGCTTACTTTGTGAACGGTCACCTTGAAGGTGGCGTCTTGACCGGCCAGATGCTCGGCTTGGTAATCCGCTGGAAAAGTGACGGAGATGGTTTTTTCTTCGCCTGCTTTAACACCGATCAGTTGCTCTTCAAAACCTGGAATGAAGCTGTTAGAACCGATGACCAACGCGTGGCCTTCTGCACTGCCACCTTCAAACGGCTCGTCGCTCAGGAAGCCTTGGAAATCGATGGTGACTTGGTCACCGTCAGCAGCGGCAGCGTCAACTTCTTCCCATGCGGCGTTTTGCTTACGCAAGGTATCGATCATTTCATCGACATCTGCTTCGCTGACAGACACAACTGGGCGCTCAACGTCTGTACCTTCGATAGAGGTCAGCTCAACCTGCGGGTAAACTTCCATTACCGCAACGAACTCAAGGTCTTTACCCTCTTCATTAACTTTTGGCTCAATCTGCGGGAAACCGGCAGGGTTGAGTTCTTTTTCTGTGATCGCGCGAACGTAGCGTTCACGCATCACTTCGCCTACCACTTCACTGCGCACGCTGTCGCCATAGCGCTGACGCACGACGGCCATTGGCACCCGGCCTTGGCGGAAACCGTTCAGGCGAACGTTTTTCGCGGTGTCTTTCAAGCGAGCGCTGACGGCCTCGTCGATTTCTGCTGCCGGCACTTGAATCGTGATACGGCGTTCGATCTGGGAGGTCGTCTCGACGGAAACTTGCATGAATTGTCCTCTAGCGGCTGGGCGTTGTGTTGATTGCGTAAAATATGTTCAAGGGGGCAATTTTAAGAACCCTGACGCATGGTGGCAAGCGCCATGCTCGCAAGATGGGGGCGCAAGCACCAATTACAAGGGTTTAAAGGTACAAAAATCGTTACTCCCGCGCAGACCACCACAGGGAAACCGCATGCAGCAGCAGACCACACGTCGCCGCGTGAGAGATAAAGACCTGCCAGCTAATCCAATCAGTAAACATGGCGTGCCAAGCCCCCATCACCAGCGCCCCGAGCACTAGCATGATCGCTAGACGCTTTATTAGTGCTGGTAGCGCCTGACGAGCCTCTTGAGACAGCATCCTCCACTGGAACGCGGCTGCGCCAGCCACTAGCACCAAGGCCATCAGCAGAAGGGTTTGGCGCGTCTCATGCCCTCCCACCATATAGCGCGGGAGCGCAGCGAGCATCACGATGCATAAGCCAACCGCTACGCTCACTCGCTTGGGAGAGTAAACCGTTTGCTGCATGGCTATGCTACCTTTAGCTTCTGAGCATCAATCCACTCCTCTACCCACGGCACCGCTGCATCATCCGCCATGAAGGTTTCCATCGCGTCGATTTCAAGGCGCTCACCTAAACGGTGGGCACCATGATCCTGCAGCAACTCATCTAAGGCTCTCCCCGCGCCACAGAACGTATCACCGTAGGAACTATCGCCAAGCGCGATCAACCCATAACGCAGTCCCGCCAGCGAGGGGCTTTGATCTTTTAGACTGCGAATAAAGGGCACAAAGTTACCGGGAAAATCACCGCTCCCCGTGGTAGACACACAGAAAAGCGTTAGATCACTGGCTTGGGAAACATCGTCTACAGAGGGCTGCTCTGAAATATCAACGTCATAGCCCGCCTGCTCAAACAGCGGCTTTACCTGCTCTGCAACGTCTAACGCACCGCCATACATGGTGCCGACCAGAATGGTTAACTTAGGCATTGACCTACTCCTCGGCAAAGTTGTCGTACTGCGCTTTGTTAAGTCCGCAAAGTTCAGTCGACAAATACCTGATGAATTTGCTCAAATATTAACACGACTGGCAAAAATGACGCACGCCCCACCATGGGCTACCGACAATCGTCCAACAGGAGCGCTTATGCAGCAGACCTTTGAGACATGGATCACGCCCATTATGATTGGCGGCCTGATCATTTTTATGTGTTTTATTATTTGGGATCTCGCAAAAAAATCGAACGCCGGCAAATTTGGCACGATTATGTTGTTTGTGGTACTAGGTGCCGGAATGTTGGGCTACGTCATTAAAGTGGTGATCACTTGGCTGATTGAGGGCGGAGGTATTTAGCCAGATAGCGCCCTATTTGTAGCCTATAAAAAAGGAGTGCCATTAGGCACTCCTTTTCGTTGGGCAGCTTGATGTACTCGCTACTGACCACTTGAGTAGCGTTCTACCTGCTGCTTTAGCTTTTGCCCGGGGCGAAAAGTCACCACACGCCGGGCAGAGATAGGGATTTCTTCGCCAGTTTTAGGGTTTCGACCAGGCCGCTCGCGCTTATCACGCAGATCAAAGTTACCAAACCCCGACAGTTTCACCTGCTCGTTTTCACGCAAACAGGCGCGGATTTCTTCAAAGAACGCCTCCACCATCGCTTTTGCTTCTCGCTTTGACAGCGCCAGCTCAGTATGCAAATGCTCAGCTAGCTCTGCTTTGGTCAACGCACCCATAGGGCTCCTCCATGTAGCATACGCATTGCCAAGAACGTGATAAGCGTCGTGTCATGGCATAGCTTAGTTAGCCGCGAAGTTCGGCATCTAATTCGGCTCGCACGTTAGTGATGATCGAGTCGACCAACTGGTTGATTTCTTCATCATTTAGCGTGCGCGAAGCGTGCTGCCAGGTCAAGCCCAATGCAATACTCTTATAGCCCTCGGCTACGCCTTTACCAGCATAGACATCAAATAGCTTAATGTCTTTCAAGTAATCGCCTGCCTGAGCTTTTGCACAATCAAGTAGCGCTTGCACAGGCGTTGCTTCTTTGAGCATAAACGCCAAATCGCGTCGCACTTCTGGGTAGCGTGAAAGCGGCTCAAAGGCGGGAATTTCCCCCTGACTCAATACATCTAGGCGAACTTCAAACAGCACCGCATCAACCTTAAGCCCCAGCTTGGCACGCACTTGCGGGTGCAGTGTGCCAATCCAGCCGGCGGGTTCGCCATTGTAAAAGAGCTGGGCGGTTTGCCCAGGATGCAGAGAGGGGTGCTCGCCCGGCTCAAAGCGCCAAGCCTCCCGGGCCCCACCCATTGCCAAAAGACTCTCTAGATCTCCTTTCAGGTCATAAAAATCTACCTGAGCCTTAGTGCTGTTCCACCCCTCCCCTTCACGGCCACCGCACACTAAGGCGCCCATCATCGGCTCTTGGGTTAAGTTATCGAGGTGGCCGTTAAATACCAGCCCTGTCTCGAAAATGCGCACACGGGTTTGCTGGCGATTGAGATTATACTCTAGGGCACGCACTAAACCCGGGAAAAGGCTGGCGCGCATTACCGAGAGGTCCGACGAAATCGGATTCGCAAGCACGGGGGACACAGCATCTGGCAGCATTGCTGCCTGCAGGTCCGGCGCTACGAAGCTGTATGTCACCGCCTCCTGGAAACCGCGAGCAACCATCTGGTTGCGCAACTGAGACTGAGTGAGGAGTGCCTCGTTAGCTGGGCGAAGTGCTAGTCGAGCGGCTGGGCGACGAACCGGAAGGTTATTGTAGCCATGGATACGCGCCACTTCCTCGATGAGGTCTTCCTCAATGGCAACGTCAAAACGCCAGCTAGGGGCGACCACTGACCAACCTTCCGCCTGTTTATCAACCTCAAGCCCTAAACGCTGAAGGATATCGGTGACATCATCCGGCTGCAGCCGCTTGGAGAGCGCACTCTCAAGGCGAGCCTCGCGAAGCATAATGATGCGCGGTGCCGGTAAATGCTCATCGCTTACCGTCTCAACCACGGGCCCTGCCTGCCCCCCACAAATCTCCATCAGGAGCTTTGTAGCACGCTCAACCGCCATGGCAGGAAGCTCTGGATCGACGCCACGCTCATAACGATGCGAGGCGTCGGTATGCAGACCGTAGGAACGCGCCTGCCCAGCAATGCCAAGCGGAGCAAAAAAGGCCGACTCAAGAAAAATCGTGTGCGTTTTTTCGTTTACCCCTGAATTTTCTCCACCCATGATGCCAGCCATTGCCAGGGGGCCACGTTCATCGGCAATGACCAGTGTTTCAGGGCGAAGTGCTACCTCTTGGCCATCCAGCAGTGTTAAACGCTCCGCCTCTCGTGCCAAACGGACAGTAATGCCACCCTGCAGGTTGTCCCGATCAAACGCATGCAGCGGTTGACCAAGCTCTAACATGACGTAGTTGGTGACATCCACGACGGGGTCAATCGAGCGTACGCCGCTGCGACGTAGCCGCTCAACCATCCACAGCGGCGTTTCAGCCTCTACATTCACGCCCTTAATAACGCGCCCTAAGTAGCGAGGGCACTGCTCAGCCGCCTCAATAGTGACGGGGAAAGTATCGTCGATACTCGCTTCAACGACTGTGATCTCAGGGCCACTTACCGGCAGGCGGTTAAGCACACCTACCTCTCTCGCAAGGCCTTTTATGCTCAGGCAGTCGCCGCGGTTAGGGGTAAGATCCACCTCGATGGTCATATCGTCGAGCTGCATATACTCGCGAAAGCTAGTGCCCACGGGGGCCGACGCCGGTAACACCAGGATACCAGAAGAGGTTTCTTCCTCTAACCCTAGCTCTGATGCCGAGCAGATCATGCCGCGCGACTCAACGCCACGCAGTTTTGCCTTTTTGATTTTAAAATCGCCCGGCAGCACGCCACCCACTTGGGCGAAGGGAATTTTCTGACCCACATCAACGTTGGGCGCACCGCATACTACTTGCACCGGCTCACCAGTACCGTCGTTCACCGTGCATACGTTGAGCTTATCGGCATCAGGATGCTTCTCTTTGGACAGCACTTCAGCCACGACCACACCGCTAAAGGCAGCGGCGACCGCTTCAACGGCATCCACTTCAAGGCCCGCCATGGTGATCTGATCGGCAATGGCCTGAGTATCAAGCTGCGGGGATACCCATTCACGCAGCCACTGTTCTGAAAATTTCATGTTGATTCCCGTCGCTGGCAGCGGTCTTAGGTGAATTGACGAAGAAAGCGCAGGTCGTTCTCAAAGAACAAGCGCAGGTCATTAACGCCGTAGCGCAGCATCGCCAAACGCTCTGCGCCCATACCAAAGGCAAAGCCGGTGTATCGTTCGGTATCAATGCCGGAGTGCCGGAAAACTTCAGGGTGCACCATCCCGCAGCCCATCACTTCCAGCCAGCCGCTATGTGAGCAAACACGACAACCGTTACCACTACACATCACGCACTGAATATCGACCTCAGCAGAGGGTTCAGTGAATGGGAAGTAAGAGGGGCGGAAGCGGACCGATAGATCATCACGCTCAAAAAACGCCTGAAGGAAGTCTTCAATGGTGCCTTTTAGATCAGCAAAGCTCACGCCCTCATCGACCAACAGACCTTCTACCTGATGAAACATCGGCGTATGCGTCAGGTCCGAGTCGCTGCGATAGACGCGCCCCGGGCAGACGATACGGATGGGCGGTTCACTACTCTTCATGGTGCGTACTTGCACAGGAGATGTATGAGTGCGCAGCAAGCGTGTAGCATCGAAATAAAACGTATCTGCCATCCCCCGCGCCGGGTGATGCGCGGGAATATTGAGCGCCTCGAAGTTATGGTAGTCATCCTCAATCTCAGGACCTACCGCCACATCATAACCAACGCGGGTAAACAAACCCTCTATGCGCTCAAGCGTGCGTGTCACAGGGTGTAAGCCACCACTCTCCTGCCCACGCCCCGGCAATGTTACATCGATCCGCTCAGCTGCCAAGCGGGCATTCAGCGCCTCACTCTCAAGCTGCTGGCGTTTGGCGTCTATCTCGGCTGATAACGTTTGCTTGGCTTGGTTAATTTGCTCACCAGCCGCAGGACGCTCTTCTGCCGATAGCTTGCCCAGCCCTTTCAATAAGGCCGTCACTTCGCCTTTTTTACCCAAGTAACGTACGCGCAACTCATCTAGCGCTGAGACACTCTGCGCAGCTTGAATAGCATCGCGGGCCTCTAACACCAGAGTAGGAAGGTGGTCCATCCGATTTACTCCGAATTAAGCGGTTCCATCTTTCAAGATGGCTGGCATGTTGAAGGTGACAAAAAAACAGGGGAAGAGCGGCTGCTCTTCCCCTGCATGGGTCACACTGAAATGACCTCGGCATTTCACACTGAATTTAGCTCAGTGCAAATTGCCTTATTGGGCAGCCTTGGCTTTTTCCACGATAGCAGCAAATGCCGCTTTTTCGTGTACTGCCAGGTCGGCCAATACTTTACGGTCAATTTCAATACCGGCTTTCTTCAGACCGCCAACAAAGCGGCTGTAAGACATGCCGTTGATACGCGCACCAGCATTGATACGCTGAATCCACAGCGCACGGAATTGGCGCTTGCGGTTGCGGCGGTCACGGTACGCATACTGGCCGGCTTTGATGACAGCCTGTTTGGCTACGCGGAAAACACGCGAACGGGCACCGTAGTAACCTTTGGCCTGCTTCAGTACTTTTTTATGGCGACGACGGGCAACTACGCCACGCTTAACACGGGTCATAACACACTCCTGACTTTATGACTGAGGCTAAATGCACTCAGATAAGAAAATTCGACCTTACAGGTTCGGCAGCATGCGCTGGATCAGCGCTTTGTCGGAAGCATGAATCTGCTTCATGCCACGCAGCTGACGCTTACGCTTGGTCGACTTCTTGGTCAAGATGTGGCTACGGAAAGACTGCTTGTGCTTGAAGCCGTTAGCGGTCTTTTTGAAGCGCTTAGCAGCGCCGCTGTTGCTTTTGATTTTCGGCATGAGAGAACTCCGCTCGATATTTTTTAGAAAACCCAGGGCCGACCAGCGCCTTCGCACTGGCCCGTTAACTTCGCCGTTGGATCACTTCTTTTTCGGGGCAAGAATCATGATCATTTGGCGGCCTTCCATTTTCGGGAAAGACTCCACCACTCCGATCTCTTCCAGGTCTGCCGCGATCCGTTCCATTAGCTTACGGCCAATGTCCTGGTGCGCCATTTCACGACCACGGAAGCGCAATGTGACCTTACCCTTGTCACCACCTTCCAAGAAGCGGATCAGGTTTTTTAGCTTCACCTGATAATCGCCTTCGTCGGTGCCAGGACGGAATTTAACTTCCTTAACCTGGATTTGCTTCTGCTTTTTCTTTTGAGCCGCTTTCTGCTTTTTGGTCTCAAAAACGAATTTGCCATAATCCATGATTTTACAAACAATCGGATCGGCATTCGAAATTTGCACGAGATCTAAACCGGCAGCTTCCGCACGCTCAAGAGCCTCAGTGGTGGGCACAACACCCAACTGCTCACCTTCGGCATCAATTAGACGTACTTCTTCTTCGGTAATACGCTCGTTCATTGGTGGGCGTTTGTCTTGTGGACGCCCGCGCTGATTGCTTCGCTTGATCGCTCCGTCTCCTTAGGCAATTGACGATGTCGCCAGGGCTGCTCGCTCTGCATTAAAACGTTCGATGAATTCATCGACAGTCATGGTGCCGAGGTTTTCGCCGCTACGAGTTCGCACGGCCACTGAGTCAGCTTCGACTTCCTTATCTCCCACCACAAGGAGATAGGGAACTTTCTGTAACGTATGCTCACGGATTTTAAAGCCGATCTTCTCGTTCCTCAAGTCCGCCTTAACCCGTAAGCCATTTTTTTGCAGCCGCTGCTCCAAATCAAGCGCGTAATCACGCTGTGCGTCGGTAATGGTCATAAGCACAGCTTGCTGCGGGGCCAACCATAGTGGCATAGCACCAGCGTAATGCTCAATTAGTATACCCAGGAATCGTTCAAATGAGCCCAGGATAGCACGATGGAGCATTACAGGGGTTTTACGCGTGCCGTCTTCATCGACGTATTGCGCCCCTAAACGCCCTGGCAAATTAAAATCTAGCTGAAGAGTACCACACTGCCAAACACGATTCAGACAATCTCTTAACGCAAACTCAATTTTCGGCCCATAAAACGCACCTTCACCCGGCTGCAGATCCCAAGCCAAGCCAGTAGTGTTCAGCGCGGCCTCAAGGCCCTGCTCTGCCCGATCCCACATTTCGACTTCACCCAGAAAGTCTTCGGGACGGGTGGAGAGCTTGAGCTCAACGTCTTCAAAACCGAGCGTTTTATAGACTTGCAGCGTTAGAGCAATAAACGCCTCAGCCTCAGCCTGAATCTGACTTTCGGTACAGAAAATATGGGCATCATCTTGCGTAAACCCACGAACCCGCATCAGACCATGCAGCGAGCCTGAAGGTTCATTTCGATGACAGCTACCAAATTCAGCCAAACGTAGCGGAAGGTCACGGTAGCTCTTAAGGCCTTGATTAAAGACCTGCACGTGACATGGGCAGTTCATCGGCTTCACCGCATACTCGCGCTTTTCCGACTCTGTGGTGAACATCAATTCACTGTAATGTCCCCAGTGGCCTGATTTCTTCCACAGTGACAAATCCACTACTTGCGGCGTCTTGATTTCCTGGTAGCCATGCTCACGTTGAATTTTACGCATGTACTCTTCTAACGCCTGATACATCGTCCAACCGTTAGGGTGCCAAAAAACCATCCCAGGCGCTTCTTCTTGAAGGTGGAACAAGTCCATCTTCCGCGCTAGCTTACGGTGGTCTCGCTTCTCAGCTTCTTCCAGCCGCTTCAAGTAAGCTTTTAACTGCTTTTTATCGCCCCATGCCGTGCCATAAATGCGCGTCAGCATCGGATTGGAGGAGTCACCACGCCAGTAAGCACCTGCCAGCTTCGTCAGCTTAAATGCCTTTAAGTGTCTTGTGTTAGGCACATGGGGTCCACGGCACATGTCCGTGTACTCTTCGTGGTGGTAAAGGCGGATAGTCGCACCTTCCGGGATATCACGGATGATCTCTTGCTTATACGGCTCATTACGCTTTTCAAACGCTGCCATCGCTTGGTCGCGGCTGACGTACTCACGAATAACATCGTACTCATGATCGATGAGCGACTGCATGCGCTTTTCAATGGCTTCCATATCGTCTGGCGTGACTGATTTGCCAAAGTCAATGTCGTAATAAAAGCCATCATCAATGACCGGACCGATGGCCATTTTGGCATCGGGATATAGCTGTTTCACCGCATGACCAATCAAGTGAGCACACGAGTGACGAATAATTTCCAAACCTTCTTCATCGCGGGCAGTAATAATAGAGACGTCCGCATCCTGCTCAATCATATCGGCAGCATCAACCAGCACCCCGTTAATTTTGCCTGCCACACAGGCCTTGGCCAAACCAGGGCCAATGGACTCTGCTAGCTGCATAATAGAGAGTGGTGCTTCAAACGCTCTTTGGCTGCCATCGGGCAGTGTCACAATAGGCATTCAGGTATTCCTTGAGCGCAGTGGTGATCCATACCAAGGATCACATTTCGCTATCAATGGTCGGGGTATTGGGCACATCTTGAAGGCTGCTCAGCCTACCAGAATTTATGACTGCGTAAAATAAAACGGGAGGCATAAGCCTCCCGTTCTTTGTCAAAGGGTTTAACGAACCAGCATGCTGGCTCTACCCATTGATTAATCAGCTAAGTGGATTACTTCCACTCATCCAGTTCTACACGACGGTTCTGGAAACGACCCTCTTCGGTATCGTTGGTTGCCACGGGACGCTCTTCACCGTAGCCCACAGCACGCATACGGTTAGCTTCGACGCCGCGCTGGTTCAGATAGGTTGCAACGGACTCAGCACGACGCTGAGACAGATCCTTGTTGTACTGGTCAGAACCACGAGAATCGGTGTGACCTTCAATGCTCACACGTACATCTGGGTTGTTAACCAGACGCTCAGCAACGCCGTTAAGAACATTTTGTGCATTCGGTGTTAGCTGGGCGGAATCGAACTCAAAGTTCACATCCTGAAGAACAACGCTTTCCGGGCAACCCAGTGCGTTTACGTCAACGCCTGCCGGGGTATTCGGGCACTGGTCACGGTAATCCGGCACGCCGTCGTTATCGGAGTCCAGCGGGCAACCGTTGGCGTTAACTTCTACACCAGCCGGCGTGCCCGGGCACTGGTCACGGTAGTCCGGCACGCCGTCACCGTCGGAGTCCAGCGGGCAGCCTTCGGCATCAACAGCAACGCCAGCTGGCACTTCGCCGTAGCTCGGGCACTGCGGTGCTACCGGCTCAGGTGTACGATCTGCACACAGCAGACCACCGATAGCTGCGCCAGCCGCTGCGCCGGTTGCGGCACCCGCATCTTCATCTGAGCTGCTGCTGGTGGCATAACCAATGCTACCGCCGATGATACTGCCCGCCAAACCACAAACCGCGGGGTGCTGGTACCAGCTTTGGCCGCTGTTGGCGCCTGCTTGGCCAGAAGACTGAGAGGCTGAGCTAGCGCAACCTGACAGGCCGACGACTAGAGCAGAACCGATTAGCAAGCCAGTCGTTGATTTTTTCATGCAAGACTCCTTCTTGATCCAATGCTGACATGGTCTAGAGACCAAATCTATCCAATGCTTCTTATGGCGAGAGCATCCATTTTTCGCTGTTCTGATCCAGGACGGGGTTCCCCTGCCCCTGAAACTGAACGTGGTGCCTATCATTAACGCTTCAGCGTTAGAAGGCAACAATGCCGAGATATCAACTTCTTGCCAATACCGACCTTACCAGCATAGCAAAGCTCACATCGATGGCATTAAAAATTTTTAATGAAGAGCGGAAGGGCCTTTAGCGCGCCATTTAATTACCTCTGCGGCGGCTGCGAGCACCGCAGGGCGCATCTCATCTTCCACAGCTAGCCTTTCCTTGTCCTCTTGCATTCTTTCCCGTGGGGTCAACTGTTTGCGCGCAGAGTGCGTCTTGAGATGACGCGTACGGCTATAAACCTCGGCGAACGCCTGAAACTCAGGTCGTTCAGAAAGACTTGGATCGACGATTTCAAGCAGCACTTTACAGCGCCAGGAACCCTCGGTGATGTCGACTTGCTCTTGGACGAGAGCGCTCACCACGTAGTCCAGATTTTCTAGGCTGTTTTGCTGAGCACGCCGTTCTTCTTCCAGTCTAAACGCTTCACGGCGCTTCACTTCGCTTCGCAATTTATGGGCGTAGACGACCAACCCGGCGATGATTAGCACAGCGACAACGAACAGTAAAAGTGCAACCGTTGAACTCATAAAGCCCCTGAAACGTATAAAATGCTTAACGAGAATTGTACACCTAATTGCCTCAAGTAGACCAATCTGATTCATGCGCCTTCAGGTTGCTTGCATTTGATGGGCAAAGAACAGTAACCTGCCCCGCCTTTTGGTACCGCCAGCACCACCACGCCCATCCCATGCTCAGCGCTAGCAATACAGCCCCTGCCGTATGCAACAAGGCTAACCAAAGCGGCAGCCAGAGCAGAACGTTAGCGACCCCAAGCGCCACCTGTAAGCAATAAGCTCCTAATGCGAGACTCAAGGCGATGCTGACTACTTTGATGCCCCGATAGCGCCACCATAACGCTAGTAAAGCGGCACCCAACAACAGTGCTCCCATACGATGGACCATATGAATAGCGGTGCGAGCATCTGCGTTTAGTTGACCATGGAGATAATTAGGGCCAACGTTTTGGGTTAGGTGGAAGCCTTCGCTTAGGTCCATGCTTGGCCACCATTGTGAATTACAGGTAGGAAATCCTTGGCAAGCAATACCGGCATAGTTGCTTGTGACCCAGCCACCCAGTGCAAGCTGCAACAATAAAACCCCACCTGCCAAGTACCACAGTACGCCACCCTTTTTAGCTTGCCCTATTTGCCCACGCCATGAACGGCGTATGCGAAGATGTAGCCAAAAAAACAGCATTAAAACGCTCAACCCACCCAGCAAATGAAGTGTCACCACCTGCGGCCATAGTTTTAATGTCACAGTAAAAGCACCAAACGCCCCTTGTAACAGAATAACGGCCAACAGAACCATGCTTAATCGCCATGGATAACCCGCTTGATTACGTACCGACCAGCCCAGCGCAAGAACGCTAAGTACTATCAACCCTAGAAAGCTCGCCACATATCGGTGAGCCATTTCCACCCACGCTTTAAAGGGCTCTAACGGAGCATCTGGATGGTGAAGGGCAACATGCTCACTATCAGGCACAATTAGGCGCCCATAACAGCCAGGCCAATCAGGGCAGCCTAGGCCAGCATCCACTAACCGAGTCCATGCGCCTACCAATATGACGAACGCAGTCAACAGGGTTCCCACCAGCGTAACCCTCATGAGCCAACGAAGACGGCACTCTCGATAGGTCTTCATTAAGTTTCCTTACGGCTATTGCTAGCCGAACATAAGCTAAATAGGATTTACTTTGAATAGGTGCCGGATGTCATCAAGAATCTCGGCGGTTGCCGCTTCTTGAGTAAACGCGAGTGCTGGCCTTCCCATAGGGTCGAATAACCAAACGCTGTGCGCAATGCTCCAAGAGGGTACGCTTTGCCAAACTGTCACCGTCTCCCCAGGCAGCGTGGCATCGTCACCACCAACTCTTAATCGCTTTAGTCGAGTGGCTTCACGCCCTAATGCACGGTGTAACCGCCACAGCTCATCCTGTTGCTGCACACAGTTTGCGCCGCAGTCTAATACCAGCGTCCATTGTTCAGAGGCAGTGATGGAAGCCATCAGCGGCCAATCCTCAAGCGGCGGCACATCTATGGTTACTTTTCCGTGGGCAGTATGGCCCTGAGGAATTCCCACATTCCAAGTCACCATTCCCCAGGCCGTCACAATAGGAGCGGCAAAAATGGCAAACAAGAGAACCACCTTAAGCCTTGCGTAACGTACTGGACGACGGTGGTGCATGTTAACGCCCTCCTTCGTAGCTTTCTCGAAAGTCGCTCACTAGACGGTATCCACCCAATAGCATGATCCCCAACGCTGCCAGCGCCAGTCCCCACCATTGAAAAGCGTAGCCAAGATGCCGGCTTGGCGGCATCACATTTGCCTCCCACCAAGGGGTAAAAACACCTGCACCCTGCTGGGCATGAAGCCAGCCATTATGGCTGAAGACGCCCAACGCCTCTTCCCAAGGAGCCAAGCTCAGCTGCTGAAGCCTAACGCCTTCTTGGTTGGCTCCATAAAGCGGCCCTTGCGATTGCTCCGCCTGCCACTCGCCAGACACCTCAACCGTGCCATGAGGGGTGAATACCGAAGGAGACGCCCGGCTTGTACCTGTTTCAATAAAACCACGTTGTACTAACCAGAGCTGCCCATGGGAGTCTTTCATAGGTGTCAACACCGCGACGCCTAGGCGACCGTTAACGATACGGTTATCTAAGTAAAGCGTGTGCTGCTCAAGATAGTCGCCACGTAGATGCACCTGCGCCCCTCCTTCCGGTGTTTGGATTGGCTCAACCACTGTTGGCGCTGCATCACGAATGGCTAGCAGTTCGCGCTTGTCAGCGGCCCTTTCCCACTGCCATAGTCCTAAGAGCAACCCTAAAACCACTACAACACTCCAAAACACACACCATGCGTATAGTCGCGCTGGAAAATAAGAGGGCTTCATCATGTGGTTAAAACTGCTCATTGCATTAGTGTTTATAGGAATGGTGGCCAGCTTAGCCGCAGGTGCAGGCTTTTTACTACATGACGAAAGCACCTCCAGGCGGTTACTCACATCGCTTAAATGGCGCATTGCGTTAGCCTGCGTGTTGATGGCCCTGCTTCTCTTTGGTTTCTTATCTGGCGAGCTTGGATAACTCACTAAAATACATAAACAAAGATAAAGAGTCCTACCCACACTACATCAACGAAATGCCAATACCAGCAGGATGCCTCAAAACCAAAGTGATGATCGTTAGCAAAGTGACCTTTGATAACTCTTACCAGCATGCTCGCCAAAATAAGCGTACCAATAATGACGTGGAGACCATGAAAGCCTGTCAATATAAAAAAAAGTAGCCCCAAAAATACCGGCCTCTAGGGTAATACCGTAATGATGATAGGCTTCGTAATATTCGACGCCTTGGATAAGGATAAAGCAAATGCCCAGCAGTACTGTGCCTGCTAGCCAGTTACGACAGGTCTGACGATAGCCAAGCTTCAGAGCTTCATGGGCAACCGTTAGTGTGATACTTGATGTCACCAAAATCAGTGTATTCACTAAGGGCAACTGCCAGGGGCTAAGTACGCTGGAGGGCCCTGCCACAGAGGCATCAGGGGGATTGAGTAGCGGCCATTGAGGAACAAATTCGGGCCATAACAAAGCAGATACGCCTTTTGCCCCTTCCCCTCCTAGCCATGGAATTGTGAAGGTTCTTACATAAAACAGTGCGCCAAAAAAAGCGGCAAAAAACATGACTTCTGAAAAAATAAACCAGCCCATTCCCCATCGAAACGAGCGATCCATTTGCGCGTCGTATAAACCGCCCATCGACTCGTGAATGACGTCTCGAAACCAAAACCCCATGACACAAATAACGCTTAGTAAGCCAATAACTAACAATGGCGCCCCGGTGTTGTAAACTAACTTGATGCCAATACCGGCCATCATGGCACCTAGCGCAAGCGACCCTAAAATAGGCCACCGGCTGTTCGCAGGAACGTAATAGCTGCCGCCGCTCATATTTTATCCCCCGCCGCGTTATTGTTATTGAGTGGATTAAGCGCAATGCGCTGTACCGGGTATAGGGTATACACCAAGGTAATGGTGCTGATTTCTTTAGGTAAGTCTTTAGCTAACTGAAACACCAACGGAATGGTTAGTCGCTCATCGCCTTGTAGCTGCTGTTCTTGGAAGCAAAAACAGCTGACTTTACGTAAATGCGTTGTTGCACTAGAGGGTGAGACGCTAGGCACAGCGCGCCCCCAGCTTTCTTGGTGGCTGTTATTCGTAAAGGTAAAATCCACTTCTGCGGTTTGGCCTGGATGTACCCGCATTTGCCGCGTTTCAACACTCATTTGCCATGGCAGTCCCGCACTACCACGGGTAATAAATTGAACCGTAATGAAGCGCGACTGATCCACCTCTTCATGAATGATAGCTTTTGCCGTGGTATCGACCTTTCCGTTTAAACCCGTTACCCGACAAAACACGTCGTAAAGAGGAACTAAGGCAAACGCAAAGGCAAACATGCCAAGAAGGGCTGCGACACTGCGAATGACGGTCCGCCTAACGCCAGCTTGTTGAGAACCATCTGCTGCCATTTTTCATCCCTCCGCCTTCTCCAACGCTTTTATGCATTAATCGTGCGATTGAGCACGGTGAAATACCGGCGGCGTTTCAAAGGTGTGTAACGGCGCAGGGCTAGGCACACTCCACTCTAAATCAACAGCACCCTCCCAAGCTTTTGCAGGCGCTTTTTGGCCACCTCGTACACACAGCACTACCACCAGCACAAAAAGTAGTTGCGAGGCACCAAAGAAGAAGGCGCCAATACTTGAGAGCAGATTAAAATCGGCAAATTGCAGCGCATAATCAGGGATGCGCCTAGGCATGCCTGCCAAACCGGCAAAATGCATGGGGAAAAAGGTTAGATTGACCCCAATGATTGAGCACCAGAAGTGGCACTGCGCCAGACGCTCGTTAGGGTAATGGCCTGTCCATTTAGGCAACCAGTAGTAAACGCCCGCCATGATGGCGAAGATCGCGCCAGGCACCAATACATAGTGGAAGTGCGCCACCACAAAGTAGGTATCGTGGTACTGAAAATCGGCAGGTGCGATGGCTAACATCAGGCCTGAAAAGCCGCCAATGGTAAATAGCACTACAAACGCCAACGCAAAAAGCATAGGGGGCTCAAAACTAATCGACCCGCGGAATAGCGTTGTCACCCAGTTAAATACCTTCACCCCTGTTGGCACAGCAATCAACATGGTGGAGTACATAAAGAACAGTTCCGCCGTCAAAGGCAGGCCCACAATAAACATATGGTGCGCCCACACCAGAAATGACAGCAGCGCAATGGCTCCAGTGGCATAAACCATCGAGGCGTAGCCAAATAAGGGCTTACGAGCAAATGTAGGGATAATCGCCGACACGATGCCAAATGCTGGCAGGATCATGATGTAGACTTCTGGGTGGCCAAAAAACCAGAACAGATGCTGGAATAAGACAGGATCTCCTCCGCCCGCTGCATCAAAGAAGCTAGTCCCAAAGTTAATGTCCATTAACATCATGGTAATGACGCCCGCTAACACCGGCATAACGGCGATAAGTAGAAATGCCGTAATCAGCCATGTCCAAACGAATAGCGGCATATCCATCATGCGCATGCCAGGCGCACGCATATTCAGGATGGTCGCGATGATATTAATCGCCCCCAAAATAGAGCTAATGCCTGCCATATGCAGCGCTAAAATAAAAAAAAGTCGTTGAAGCTGGCGCATACGTTGTTGATAACGGAGCGTAAAATGTCCAGCCAAAGTTGGGGCCGCCCCCAGGCATAAAAAGAGTAGACAGCAGCAGGGTAAAAGCGACCGGCAGTAGCCAAAAACTGAAGTTATTTAGCCGCGGCAAGGCCATGTCAGGGGCTCCAATTTGCAGCGGAATCATCCAGTTAGCTAGGCCTGTAAACGCTGGCATAACGGCTGCGAACACCATAATTAGGCCATGCATGGTGGTCATCTGGTTAAAGAACTCGGGCTCTACCAACTGCAAACCAGGCTGAAATAGCTCAGCCCTAACCACGAGCGCAAAAATGCCGCCGACAAAAAACATCGTGAGCGAGAAAATCAGATATAGCGAGCCAATCTCTTTATGATTGGTGGTCAGCAGCCAACGCATCAAGCCTTTGGGTTGGGCTGCATGAGGGTAATGCGACTGGCCTTCCTGAGACTGGCCACCAGCCACGGCAGACGAACTATGCTGCAGTGAGTGTTGTGGAGGTAATTTGGGCGCCATATGTCTCTCCGCATGCTTGTCGTTTTAGTAGAAGAAGTTGGTCAACACCTACTGGGCAATACGCTCGGCCACCGTAGCTGGCTGAACGGTATCACCAGTCTCATTCCCCCAAGCGTTGCGCGTATAGGTCACAACAGCCGCTATCTCTACCGGATTCAGCGTATTGCGGAAAGCAGGCATGGCGGCTCCAGAAACACCGTTAATCACGCGATCCAAATGCCAGTCGAGTTCATTAATAAGCTGTTCATTTCCGGCGAGCGCTGGAAAGGCTGGCGGTGCGCCCTGCCCTTCGCCTTGATGACAGGAAGAGCAAATAGATTGATACACCTCTTCACCGCGAGCCATTAGCTCCTCTATAGCCCATTCGCGATCAACACCCATTGCCTCTTGCTCAGCAGCCTCTTTGCGCTCTTCAAGCCATGTTTCAAACTCCGCTTCTTCCATGGCATGCACCACAATGGGCATAAAGCCATGATTCACACCACACAGCTCGGCACACTGGCCACGATAGATACCAGGCTCGTTAATTTGCACCCAATTTTCATTAATAAAGCCAGGAATGGTGTCTTGTTTAACAGCAAGCTCTGGAACCCACCAGGAGTGAATCACGTCGTCTGATGTCATCAGAAAGCGTACTTTGCGATTAATAGGCAGCACGAGAGGCTCGTCAACATCAAGCAAATAGTGCTCGTCTCGATCGGATTCGCCTCGAATCTGTTCGCGTGTGGTGCTTAAGTTCGAGGTATAGGCAATGTCCTCTCCTAGGTATTCGTAACGCCAGCGCCACTGCTGCCCCGTGATCATAATGTCTAGATCCGCTTCAGAGGCGTCATACATATTTTTAAGCGTGGCCGTCGCAGGTACCGCCATACCTACCAAGATCAAAATGGGAATGGCCGTCCACAGCACTTCAACGGAGGTATGTTCATGGAAGCGGGCAGCTTTGGCTCCTTTAGAGTGGCGATAGCGAAACAAGGAGTAAAACATGACACCAAAGACGATCACCCCAATCACTACACACACCCAAAATATGGTCATGTGTAGGCCAAAAATATTGCGGCTGGTATCAGTGACCCCCACCGGCATATTCCAACTGCTAGCGTGGGCTTGAGAGAGACTTGCGACACTGGTAATGGTGAGAAGCCATTGCCACGGTAAGCGCATAGAAACCTCCTTTATTCTTGTTGTTCTCGCCAACCCTTTTATTAGGTCAGGGTTAAGTGATATCGATCAGTATAGAAAACATGTGGCATTCGTCACGAACTACTATCGTGATGCCTCTCAACGCTTCATCCCGCTGCATAAATCGCAATACCTGCTAAGAGCAGCACAAACATCATCGTCACTACCACCGCCGTGATAATGAAGGCGACTGGCTTGCCGTTTGAAAAATCCTGCTGACGCTGGCGGTCATTCTGAACACCTAGTAGTGCTGCTAATACTGACTTAACCACTGACCACATAGAGCCTCCCTCAAGGTTGAGGTATTGCATACTCAATTTGGCAACTGCCCTGAAGCACTCAGCTATAGTTGAGGATAGGCAATTTTATGAATCGTGCTGCCTGAAAAGCAGCTTGATCAAAAAAAAGAGTTTGCTAACGAGCACTATCAGGCATTGGCAAAAACGCTAGCCGATGCCCATGCTGACCGCATAGCTGGCATGACGCAGCTATCGAACGACTTTCGACGCTGCCTTTGGGAGGAAATTTAGCGACTCGTAAATAAGCTTGCGGCTTGTAGTCCGGCAATTCACACTATGCATCACCAAGTTAAAACCAAAATGGCCTGTCAAGGGAGCCGTGTATGCCCAAGCATCGTGGAGTCGTTCTTCGCCACCTGTGTTTCGCCTTATTGCCGCTTTTGCCACTCGCGGGCTGCACCACTTATACGTGGCCAGATGGCTCCCAAGAGACCGTACTGGGCGTAGTACCTGAAGATGAAAACCGCCGCTATGAAGAGCCCCAAGCCGACGGTGTACGCTACCGCAAGCCCGGTGAAATTCCAGAAGAAACGCCGCGTGAAGACGCTCCGAGCAACTAAGAAAGGCAAGCCTTTCAACGCTGGCGGCGCTTTGTATATGCTGTGGCTTGAGCGGTAAGAGGATCTTCTGGCCAAGGGTGCTTTGGGTATCGCCCGCGCATTTCTTTGCGTACTTCTGAGTAGCCGTTCAACCAAAAGCTTCGCAAATCTTGAGTCACCTGCAGTGGCCGCCGTGCAGGGGAAAGCAAGTGAAGTGTCACTGGTACACGCCCATCCACTACGGTGGGCGTTGCCTGCCAGCCAAAGGCTTCCTGAAGCTTCAACGCCAGCACCGGTGGCCTGCCTTCCCGGCAGGGTGTGTAATCCACTTTAACGGCATTGCCACTAGGCGCTTCTATCAAACTTGGCACTAAGCGCTCTAGCTGAGTCTGCTGCTTCCAATCAAGCGTGTTCATTAAGTACGTGTGAAACGGCAGTTTTTGCAACTGCGTTAAGCGCGTCAGACCCGCCATATAGGGGGCCAGCCATGTCTCGAGACTGCCTAACAACGCAGAGTCGGACCAATCGTTCCACTGTTCAGGATAAGCGCCAAAGAGCAGCGCCATTCTCCCCTGCAGTTGAACCACCTGTGTGTTAAACAGCATGTTGGGACGCTGTTTTAACGCTGCCATTAGCGCTTTTTCTACCGCGTCGGCAGGCAACCGACGCAGTGGGCGTGTTGCTAACACAAGCTCGCTGTGCCGCTGAACGGCTTCACCAACCAGCTTACCCTGCTCTTCTGACCAGACAATGCGCTCTTCCCACTGCTGGGTCTCGGGGTAAAAGTTAGTCAGCGTGGCTAACGTGATAGGCTCTGCTAAATAGATGCCTGCCTCGCTGTTAGCGCTCTCTACACTCACTGCCACTAAAAAAGGCTCTTGAGCCAGTGGATGGTGAGCAGGTAGCGTAGCGGTTTTACCGTTAGCCAGTTTAAAACGACCCGGTGTCATCAGCTGAGCGATGCGATCCGGGTATGCTAGGCAAAGCAGCGCACCAAGCTGCTCCAAGGAGCTGTGCCGCGCCACAGGCGAACGCATCAGGCTCGACAATCGCTTTACTTCATGTCGCCACTGAGGATAAGCCGCAGGCTGGTTAACCCTTTGAGCTAAGGCGTCGCGCAGCGTGCCATTGATGCGCTCCCTGCCTTCCATTAAAGCCGCTAAGGCACAGGCAAGTGGCACCGCTTCAAATGATGCCGCTTGAATGAGCATGGTAGCTAAACGCGGTTCGAGGGGCAGTTGAGCGCTCTGTTTACCCAGCGGGGTCAACATACCGGCACTATCTACTAAGCGAAGCTGCTGCAACAGCGCTTGGGCACTTTTCCATGCTCCTTCAGGTGGCTGTGTCACCCATGAAAGCTCACTCGGCGAGTGCACACCCCATAGCGCTAGCTCTAGCGCTAATTTAGATAAATCAGCCTGCAACATCTCAGGCTCACCATAAGCGACCAGCGGCTGCTCAGCTGACCATAAACGGTAACAAACGCCTGGCTGCTGCCTACCCGCTCGGCCACGTCGCTGGTCAGCACTCGCTCTATTCACCCGCCGGGTCATGAGACGCGTAAGCCCAGTGCGAGGGTTAAATAGCGGCACTCGTTCTAAGCCAGCATCAATCACGCTATTGACGCCATCGACGGTAACGCTGGATTCCGCAATGGCGGTTGAAACGATGACACGTTGCCGTGTTGTAAGAGGCCGCAATGCCGCTTGCTGGGCGTCGAGCGGCATGCTTCCATGAAGCGCACGAATCTCAACATCCATACTGCTACTTTCTAGAGCCTGCACAAGCTGGGAAATTTCTGCGATGCCGGGCAGTATTACCAGCACATCTCGGCTACCCTCTCGCTTCAGTGCCTCCTTGGTGACTCGCAAGGCAGCCCTATCTAATGATTCATGAGCCTCCACAGGACAGTAGCGCGTTTCCACTGAAAATTCGCGGCCACTACTCTCAATAACGGGGGTGTCACTACCTAACACACCTTTTAAAGCAGCGACATCCAATGTGGCAGACATCACCATTAGCCGAAGATCATCACGGATGCTCTCTTGTACATCCAGTGCTAACGCAAGTCCTAGGTCTGCTTCAATGCTTCGCTCATGAAACTCATCGAAAATAATGCCCGCCACCCCTTCCAATAAAGGATCGTCTTGCAGTATGCGGGTAAGCACGCCTTGGGTGACCACTTCCAGCCGGGTATTGGGGCCTACATTGCTATCGCCCCGCATCCGGTAACCCACCGTTTCACCTATCTGTTCGTTGAGCTGTGACGCCATAAAGGTGGCTGCCAAGCGAGCGGCGACACGACGCGGCTCTACCAGTAAGAGACGCTGACCTTGCGCCCAGGCGCTGGAGAGTAACATTAGCGGGACACGGGTTGTTTTACCGGCACCTGGTTGAGCCACCAGAATAAGCCGAGTGTGTTCGGCTAGCATGGTTTGAATGGAGCTTAGATGTTGTTCAATGGGAAGCGATATGGTCATGAATCAGTGCGAGGTTGCATTTGAGGAAGTAATACCGCATCCCTTCAGGATAACGTGCTCAAGGAACTGACAAATGGAAGCCAAGTCAGCCTCACTCAGCGCTTCTTCCCCAAGAATGCCGGTCACTTGAGCGCTATATTCCGTGTAGTGCTGAGTGGCCGACCAAATTAGAAAGATCAGCCAACGTGGATCAACATCGTCCATTTTACCCTGCTGGGCCCACTGACGAATAATCACTGCGCGGGAGGCTACCCACTCCTTTAGTTCGCCGGCGAGATACTCTTTTAAGAAAGGTGCCCCCGCCAATATCTCTGCGGCAAACAGTTTGGACCCCTCAGGGTAACGCTGCCCAAGCATCATTTTGGTGCGAATAAAATCACTGAGTACCTGCCCTGGGTCGCTATCCTCAGTAATATCCTCTAGTACCGCATTCCAGCGATTCATCATCCGATTTAGCAGTCGCACATACAGCGCCTGCTTGCTCCCCATATAATAAAGAATATTGGCTTTTGGCAGCTTAGCTTGGTCTGCAATCGCCTGCAGGCTAGCACCACGATAACCATGTTGTGAAAACACCTGCTCTGCAGCGCTTAATATGGTTTGTTCAATACGGTCCCTGCTGGCATTTTCTTGGTTCGCGGTATCAGCCGTCATTCAGTAAGCTCCTTTAATAAACCTTGCAGTGTAATCGCGAGAAATGTCTACCAAGCGTGCGTGTCGCATCACTGTGCATTTTGCAGTGCGATGCTCACTAATAGTGCATGTCACATCTCATATAACAAAGTCTTGCAAGATTTGCATTTTTGTCCCAAGCTCAACATTGTTGACCGATCGGTCAAAACAATCATAACGGAGTTTGGCATGGCAACAATTGCGTTTTTGCTCAATGGCACCCCGACCCGGTGTCATGTGCCCTCTGACACAAGCATTCTAACGCTGCTACGCGACTATTTGGGGATGACCGGCACGAAAGAGGGCTGTGCATCGGGTGACTGCGGCGCATGTACCGTCGCCATTAAAAGCGATACAGCGCCTCATTTTGTAAGCCTGAATGCGTGTATTACACCCGCTCACCAGTTACATGGCCAGCACTTGCTAACCGTAGAGGGCTTGGCCACTGACGAAGAACTTCACCCGGCACAGCGTGCCATGGTGGAGTGCCATGGCAGCCAGTGCGGCTTCTGCACGCCCGGCATCGTAATGTCGCTATTTACGCTACATTCACAACAGCAACAGCGGCCTGCACCCCTTACGCCAGAGCGGCTTGAAGCAGCACTGGGCGGCAACTTGTGCCGTTGTACCGGATATCGGCCTATTCGTGACGCAGCGCTAAGCATGCAGGAGTCTTCTTGGAAAGCACCGCAATGGATTGATGCCAGCCAACCCGCTCATACTCCACTTACCGCTCCTCAATCTGCGGAAGCCAACACGGACCTTTTTGCTCAGCCCACGACACTGAGTCAACTAACTGAACTACGCCGACACTATCCATCTGCACGCCTTGTTGCCGGTGCCACCGATCTGTGGCTGGAAAATACGCAGCGCCTGGCGTTGCTTAATCAACTTATTGATGTCACACGGGTTGATGAGCTACGCCATATTGAAGAAGCCATCTTTGATGAGCAGCCAGGCTGGTGGGTAGGCGCAGGCGTCACCTATTCACAGCTCGAACCACTGCTAGAAACCCACTATCCCGCCTTTGCACATCTACTTCATCGGCTCGGCTCACAGCAGGTGCGTAACCGCGGCACACTGGGTGGCAATATTGCCAACGCATCGCCCATTGGCGACACCCCGCCCGTACTGCTGGCGCTCAACGCCTGGGTAGAACTGGCTAACCAGGATGGCAGTCGCGCGCTGCCGCTGAGCGACTTCTTCCTGGATTATAAAAAAAACGGCGCTGGCAGCGGATGAAGTCGTGAGTCGAATATTTATTCCACAATTGGCGGACGACGCCGTCCTGAAAGTATGGAAACTCTCCAAACGGCGTGAAGACGACATCTCTGCCGTACTAGGAGCCTTCCATTATCGTATCGACGATGGCGTTATGCAGGATGTTCGTATCGCCTTTGGCGGCATGGCGGCCATCCCTAAGCGAGCGCTACAAACAGAGGCAGCGTTAACAGGGCAACCTATCGCGAAAGAGAGCTTTCAAGCGGCACAGCGGGCGCTATCGGAAGAGTTTCATCCCATGAGCGATGTGCGCGGTACACAACACTATCGTCATCAGGTGGCAACCAACCTGCTCGAACGCCTTTATCTATCGCTCTCAGTACCTAATCAAGAGGTGATGCTCCATGCGTACGCTCACTAAGCTTGATGGCGACAGCAGCCGCGCTCGCCGCGAGCTGCATGACCATATCCAAGGTTCTGGTCCACTGGCTCGCCATACGGTGGATAGCCACGGGCAACGGCAAGCCGGTGCTTCCAGCTTCCATGAAAGCGCAGAGAAACATGTCACCGGTAAAGCAACCTATATTGATGACATTAAAACACCCCAAGATGCCCTGCACGTGGCGCTCGGCCTTTCACCTGTCGCTCACGGCACGCTAACGAAACTGGAACTTGATGCTGTAAGACAGGCGCCTGGCGTTGTCGACGTGATCACTCTCCATGATGTACCAGGACACACAGATATTGGGCCGGTGTTCCCCGGCGACCCTATTTTTGTCGACCAGGAGATCAGTTACGCGGGGCAATGCCTATTTGCAGTGGCTGCCACCTCTTTACAGGCAGCTCGCCAAGCCGTGAAGCTGGCCACACTGCATATCGACGAACAACCGGCTAGCCTAGATCCTGTGGCCGCTGCTGGACGTCAAGAGGTTGTTCGCCCAACCCACGTGCAGGAGCGGGGCGACTGGCAAACTACCTTACAGCAAGCCGAACAAACTATAGAAGGCGAGCTATTTATCGGTGGGCAGGAGCACTTCTATCTCGAGGGCCAAGCGTGCATTGTGGTGCCTACGGAGGATGAAGGGGTGATGGTTCATACCTCTAACCAGCACCCCAGTGAGACCCAAAAATTGGTGTCGGAAGTGCTCGGTATTCCTTTTCATGCGGTCACTGTAGAAGTGCGCCGTATGGGCGGCGGCTTTGGCGGTAAAGAGACACAAGCATCGCCCTGGGCCTGCATTGCCGCCATTATTGCTCGGCGTACCGGTAAAGCCACGCGACTTCGCCTGCCACGCAGTGAAGATATGCGTGCCACTGGAAAACGCCACCCTTTCCATAACCGCTATCAATTAGCGATTGATGCCCAAGGCGTTATCAAAGGCGGCGATATTACCGTTATTGGTGACTGCGGCTATTCACCAGATCTCTCTGATGCCATCGTTGACCGCGCGATGTTCCACGCGGATAACGCTTACTCATTGGGAGATGCCCGCGTCACCGGCCACCGCGCTAAAACCCATACGGCGTCAAATACCGCCTTTCGTGGTTTTGGTGGCCCCCAGGGCATGATGATCATTGAAGCGGCGATGGATGATATTGCCCGCCGCGTTGGTGAAGATCCTTTAACGATTCGTAAGCGCAACTTTTACCGGGAGGGGCGAGATACCACCCACTATGGTCAGCAGGTTGACCAAAAGCAGCTTCTGCACACGCTGGTTGACACCCTGGAAACGAGCAGCGACTACTGGGCACGCCGACAACACATTCGGGACTACAACGCGGCAAGCCCTGTTATTAAAAAAGGGCTCGCACTGACTCCTGTCAAGTTCGGTATCTCTTTCACCGCCCAGCATCTTAATCAAGCAGGGGCACTGCTGCATGTCTATACCGATGGCAGCATCATGATTAACCACGGCGGCACAGAAATGGGCCAGGGACTGCACACAAAAATCTGCCAAGTGGTTGCCCGAGAGCTTGGACTAGACCTGGATAGCGTGCGGATCAGCGCTACCCGCACAGATAAGGTGCCTAATACCTCACCCACCGCCGCATCCAGCGGTGCTGACCTAAACGGTATGGCAGCACGAGACGCCGCAAGCAAGCTTCGGGAGCGGTTGTTTGAGTTTGCAGCGGGGCATTTTGAGGGCGGGTTAGATAGAGAAGGCATGAGGCTAGAGCATGGCATGCTCATCGCTGGCATTGGCGAAAGTGAGCGTCGAATTCCTTGGGGCGAACTCGTTCAAACCGCCTATTTGAACCGTGTCTCTCTTTCTGAGAAAGGCTTTTATGCCACGCCGTTAATCCATTACAACCGGGCTACAGGCCAAGGCCGCCCTTTTTATTATTACGCTTTCGGCGCGGCAGTGGCTGAAGTGAGTGTAGATACACTCAGCGGGGAGTATTTGGTTGACCGTGTTGACGTACTACACGATGTAGGCAACTCACTGAACCCTGCTATTGATATTGGCCAAGTAGAGGGTGGGTTTATTCAAGGCATGGGCTGGCTGACCAGCGAAGAGCTGAAGTGGAACGCCAAGGGAGTGCTCGTCAGCGATGGGCCAGCCACTTATAAAATCCCTACCTATGGCGACTTACCGAAAGTATTCAATGTCGATCTGTTGGAGGGGCACCCAAACTCTATGGCAAGTCTTTACCGTTCCAAAGCGGTGGGAGAACCGCCCTTTATGTTAGGTATGTGCGTGTGGTCTGCACTTCGGGATGCACTAGCAAGCCTAGCGGATTATCGCGTCTCTCCTCACCTGGACACGCCAGCTACACCTGAAAGAGTCATGCTGACAGCCAATGCCATTAGGAATAAAGCGTTATGACGCAAGCGCCCGAAGCATGGCACGCTGCGCTGAACCGCCTGCAGCTCAGCGGTACTCCTCACGTGCTGGCAACTCAGGTGACCAGCGCGGGCTCGACTCCTCGTGAGCCGGGCGCGCGAATGGTGATCACCGCTGATACTATTTTCGATACGCTGGGAGGAGGAACATTTGAGTGGCAAACCATCAGCGCCGCCCGAGACTTCTTGCAACAAGGCAGCGCTGGCTTTCATTTAGAGGCTTTCTCGCTGGGTGGGCGCAGCGGCCAGTGCTGCGGCGGCTTTGTTAACGTACTACTGGAAGTATTTCCCGGCGTTTCCAGTCACATTGCGCTCTTTGGGGCCGGTCACGTGGGTTGCGAGATCGTTAAACTCAGCGCTCCTTTGCCCTGGCACCTTGATTGGTACGATAGCCGTACCGATATATTTGACGAACAAGATGACCAGCAGCCTCGGCTTAGCTGTCACACACTAACAAGCCCCCAAGAGAGCGTTTTAGCACTTCCACCACATTGCCATGTCCTGGTACTCACTCATAACCATGACGAGGACTACGCACTGATAGCAGCGCTACTTAGACGCGCTGACATAGCCTCTATCGGGCTGATTGGTTCTGATAGCAAATGGACTAGCTTTCAAAGTCGTTTGAAACGCGATGGTTATAAGCCAGAAGAAATACAGCGTGTGCGCTGCCCTGTTGGCGCTGTTCATGGCACCAAACTCAGTAATAAAACGCCCTACGCGATTGCTATGACAGTGGTCACTGAGCTTTTATGGCTTACTGATAAACCCACTGCCCACCAAACCCGAGGGCTTGAGCCTGACGCACTGCGCTCTCTATTTCACGATACTGCGACAAACCCGAGTTAATATGACTTCTACTGATACGTTTATCCGTGCGGAGCTAGTTAGCTTTGCCCGCGACCCAGGCGACGGCAACTTGCCTCAACCGGGCAGTCTTAAGCACTACGGCGACGGTCTTTTATGGCTTAAAGAGGGCCATATCCAAGCGATTGGGCACTATGCCGACCTCATTGACCAGCTACCTCCAAATAGCCAAGTGCTCGATTATCGCGGCAGACTGATTATGCCTGGGTTTATTGATACCCATGTGCACTACGTTCAGCTTGATATCATGGCCTCCTACGGGCGTCAGCTGCTGGACTGGTTGAATGACTATACCTTTCCTGAGGAGTGTCGGTTTGCCAGCCACGCCCATGCAGAGGCACTTTCTAATGCCTTTCTAGATGAAATGCTTCGTGCAGGCACAACGACAGCCCAAGTGTTCGGCTCGAGCCACCCAGGCTCGGTAGATGCCTTCTTCACGGCTTGTCAAAAACGCCAGCTGCGTATGCTGGTAGGAAAAGTCTTGATGGATCGCAACGCGCCTGATGCGCTGATAGATGGCACTACGGGAATCTCCGATACAGAGCGTTTGATTGAAGACTGGCACGGCAAGCAGCGTCTTGGTTACAGCGTCACGCCACGGTTTGCGCCGACATCTACCAAGACACAGATGGATGCTGCTGGTGCCCTGCTTCGCAATGACCCTACTCTGTGGTTACAAACTCACTTGGCTGAAAACAGTGGGGAGTTAGACTGGGTTGCCCAACTCTTCCCAGGCAGCAGGGACTACCTCTCTGTTTATGAAGAAGCTGGCCTAGTAGGACCACGCAGCACTTTTGCCCATGGCATCCACCTTGATAACGGAATGCGCAAGCGTTTGGCCGAGCGAGGCGCTAATATTGCCTTTTGCCCTAGCTCAAACCTTTTTCTGGGCAGCGGACTCTTTGATCGAGAAGCGGCGAAAGAGACTGGGATGGCATTTACCTATGCCAGTGACATTGGCGCAGGTACGGACCTCTCAGGCTTTGGCACCTTGAAAAGTGCCTATCAGGTTGGTCAACTACGCGGGCAGCCGCTTACCGCTTGGCAAGGCTTCTACGGATTAACCCACGGTAATGCAAAGGCACTCTCGCTGGACAGTCAGGTTGGCCAGCTTGCCCCCTCCTATGAAGCAGATTTTGTGGTTATTGATCCTCATGCTACATCGCTCCTTGAGCGCCGCATCCAGCACTGCAACACGCTTGGCGAGCGTTTATTTGCACTGATGATGCTTGCTGACGACCGCGCCATTTATGAAACCTGGGCGGGTGGCATTTGCCAACACCGCAGGGATTAACCTCAGCCATTGCTACACAGCCATAAAAGCCGCTCATAAAGAGCGGCTTTTATGGATTATTCCGCGTCTTAGCATGCCCACAGCAAAAAGCCCCGAGCACAGCGTGCACGAGGCTTGGGTCATGGCGCGCTTATCGAGCGCGCAACAAAAAACCCAGCCGTTTGGCTGGGTTTTTTGCGGTATAAGTGCCTGACGATGACCTACTCTCGCATGGGGAGACCCCACACTACCATCGGCGCTAAGCGGTTTCACTGCTGAGTTCGGCATGGGATCAGGTGGTTCACGCTCGCTATGGTCGTCAGGCGTAACGGGTAATGCATATCATGCTGAGTGCGTCGTTGACGTGTTGTGTGATCGTCTCTTGTCAGCAAGCACGTTGGCTTGCTGCTGCGTATCCGGTTTTCGTTACCACTGCGACCAGACCCCTTGGGTGTTATAGGGTCAAGCCTCACGGGCAATTAGTACACGTTAGCTCAACGCCTTGCAGCGCTTCCACACCGTGCCTATCAACCAGCTGGTCTTGCTGGGCCCTTTAGGAGGCTCTAGGCCTCAGGGATGTCTCATCTTGAAGGGGGCTTCCCGCTTAGATGCTTTCAGCGGTTATCCCGTCCGACCATAGCTACCCGGCAATGCCACTGGCGTGACAACCGGAACACCAGAGGGTCGTCCACTCCGGTCCTCTCGTACTAGGAGCAGCTCTTCTCAAACATCCAACGCCCACGGCAGATAGGGACCGAACTGTCTCACGACGTTCTAAACCCAGCTCGCGTACCACTTTAAATGGCGAACAGCCATACCCTTGGGACCGACTTCAGCCCCAGGATGTGATGAGCCGACATCGAGGTGCCAAACACCGCCGTCGATGTGAACTCTTGGGCGGTATCAGCCTGTTATCCCCGGAGTACCTTTTATCCGTTGAG